>CAUQTL010000002.1:0-64748 GCA_963521035.1 uncultured Streptococcus sp. | reverse complement strand
CCATGATCAAGCGATGATAGGCATAGAGACGATAGGGCGAGTGGGTAAAGACATAGTCCACCGTCGCATGCTTTCTGCCCCAGCCATTGCCACGCAGGGCGCAACACTCTCGATGTTGCCCCAAGAGTTGAGGACGGGGAAGTTGTGAAACCAAAGCCTCATGCCAAAGTCTCATGGGCGTCTCCTTTCAGTAAAGTCGAATGTTGCAAGTAGGTATTGGGATAGCGTTCAAGCAAGTCTCTCGTCTTAGCAATTAAGTCTTCTTTGGTGGCATGACCAGAGTGATAGCGCTCCAGTAAAAACATATAATCCTTGCGTTCAGTCTCCGTTGCTTTCTTCTTGAAATATCCCCAAATATGCTGAAAGGCATTGCAAACCTGACCCCTGTGTTCTGGAATCTGACAGGCACGGTCAATCATCTCCTGAACCTGACTCACTTCCACCTCTTCATTCTTCAAGTATTGGCGAATCTCATTGTAAATATTGCTGGAATGGCTCAAAACAAGGTATTTATTTTCCGCCCAGAGTCGCTGACAAAGGGCACGTTGGTTGTTATTTTCCATATTTCTCCTTACTTTCTACTAGTTCCCCGGAAATATGGAAACAAAGTTATATCTTAAAAATGAGCGAATTATGAGCGGAATATGAGCGAATCAATTACTCTCATCACCCTTTAAACTCTTTCAAAAACTCTTTAAGCTCAGCATCGGCTTCTGGTGTGGTTCCGTGTAGTTGACCGAGCATTTCGAGTAGGGAAGCGGTTTGGTTTTGGATTGCTTGATTGGTTGTGTTAATCTTTCCAACGATATCTGTCAGAGGCTCGACTTCTTCTTCCTCAAAGGTATCTACATAGCGAGGGATATTGAGGTTGTAGTCATTTTCAACGATTTCTTCATAACTTGCCAGATGGGCAAACTTGTCAATCTCCTCACGTGACTTGTAGGCTTCCAGAATCTTCTCGATATGCGCATCCGTCATGATATTCTGGTTTTTCCCCTTATCAAACTCCTTAGAAGCATCGATAAAGTAGACATCACGATTGGTACGGTTCTTTTTGAGAATGATGACCGTGGTCGGAATGCTGGTATTAAAGAAGATATTAGCAGGTAGACCGATAACCGTGTCAATGGCTCCTTCTTCTAACAAGGCCTTACGAATGGTTCCTTCCGCATTGCCACGGAAAAGAACCCCGTGAGGAAGGACGATAGCCATAACCCCATTATCCTGCTTGAGATGGTAGTAACCATGCAAAAGAAAGGCAAAGTCAGCCTTGGACTGGGGTGCCAGTTTCCCAAATGGAGAGAAACGAGGATCCGCCATAAAGCCAGAGCTTGCTGACCACTTGGCAGAGTAGGGCGGGTTCATGAGAACACCATCAAAGTTAGTCGGTTCTTGAGTCGGCCAGTCTTCATCTAGTGTATCGGCATTGTGGAGAAATTGATTTTCAACAGGAACACCGTGTAGAATCATGTTCATCCGAGCCAAATTATAGGTTGAGGTATTGAGCTCCTGACCAAAGTAGACCACCGTCTGCGGTTTATGAGAGTATTTCTTGGCATTGAGCAAGAGAGAGCCAGACCCCATAGTCGCATCATAGATGGTAAAGCCTAGCTGATCCTCACGACCCAAAAAGGCAATCTGAGTCATGAGTTTGGCAACAGGCTGAGGTGTATAGAACTCACCAGCCTTCTTACCCGAGTCAGTCGCAAACTGACCAATCAGATACTCATAAGCATCTCCCAGCATATCACCAGCATGACCAGCCACATCTAGCACAGCCAACTCTTTCATGACCGCCGCCACCGTTTGGTTTTGCTTTTGCGGAGTCGCCCCTAGCTTTTTGGAATAGAGGTCAATATCTTCAAAGAGGTTTTCATAAAGTTCGTCACTCTGCTCGATATCACGAAAACCCTGAGCCAAGTCTTCCAACTGGAAAGTCCCCTCATTAACACGTGCTACAAGAGCCGTAAAGGTCAACTCAGGCTTGATACTATAGTTGAGTTCGTCCTTCATGACTGCAAGAAGATCCTCGTGGGTGTCCGCATCCTCATAGTAGTTACGATAGACCTCAAGGGCAGCCTCTAGACTCTCACTCCCCTCCTCCATAGTCTCCGACACGAAAAAGAGCATCTTATCTGACAGGTACTTATAAAAGACCATCCCCAAGAGATAGGACTTATAGTCGTTGGCATCCATCTTAGAGCGGAGAACATCCGCTGAGTTCCACAGGGCTTGGTAGAGCGACTGGGACGTTTGTGTTGTTTCCATAATGTTTCTTTCTATCCTTAATCGTTTCAACAATACATAAAAATAGTTTAATTAGTTTTATCCAATACAATTGCTTTAAACTCTAAATAATCATATTTTGTAAATATATAATTCAATTGTGGTATATACTTATTCACTTTTACTATAGCGTTTAGCTCCATTTCTGTTAACGTATCTAATCTATAAGTTGCAAATTCTCTTGTGTCTTCTATTATATTGTAACAGATATCGTAATAATATCTTGAATAACTTTCGAAAAATGGTTGAAAAGACGTATTTACACAACGATTATACAAGGCTATCATCTCATTCAATGGTTCATCACAATATTTCAGAAAAGGTCGTATCATTCCACCTTTTTTAATCCCCATACCCTTATAGCGTGTTTCTAATTTTTTAATGAATGGCAAATACTTCAAATAGTAATAATCTATTTCAAACTTTTGATTCTTAAGTTCTTCTTTTAAAATAGTTTTAAATTCTTTTTCAAGAGATTTTTTAAAATTTACTCTATCCCAAAATACAAATGCCAGAATTCCTAATATTACAGTCGCAACAAAACCTAGAGCAGCATAATAAGTATTAGTTAGTGAATTTACTGTGTTTAATAATTCTTCATTACCCAAAATTAATCTCCTATATAAACATATCCTGCAAAAGTTTCTTTTTCAAAGTCTCAAGCTGAGAAATTTTTTCTTGGTAAGAGTTGATGAGGTTATCGAGGTTAGAGAAATAGAGGCCGATAGCGCGTTGTTCTTCAATGGAAGGAGCTTGTATTTTCAAAGATGAAACTTGTTCTAAGGACAAATTTGGCTGTGCACCTACTGTTGGATTTTTTCGTATATAATCTTTCACAACTTCTCCAGATAATACTACTAATAAAAAATAAGCATCTAATTTATATCCTCTAATAATTGCAAGAGCTTGATTTGTATTAGCCGGAAGAACATTATTTCTCACGATTGCAGTTCTACCAAGAGTACCCGCAATCGAAAATAATATATCTCCTTCAAACAAAATAGATCTCTTCAAACTTCCCAAATGTTCTTCCTCTGAAATCTTAACAACAGAATAGATTTCGTTATCTTTCAAGTTTTCAACTTTGATAAAATTTACCTTTCCTTGTTCTGATTGAGATTTTGCCGTTGTTCCCTTTGTAATTAAATCACAAACTTCGCCTAACTTGATTAGTTCCCATTCACCTTCAAATCCATCTAAACGAATCTCTGGAACTGTCTGTCCAGCTTTTGGAAACATCTTGGAGAGCATGGTCGCCTTGAGAGATTGGTAGTTGGTGAGATTATCCTTGTAGCTTGCAAGAAGATCGTCGAGGGTACGGAAAAGAGTACCGATGGCGGATTGTTCTTCAAAATGCTCCGGAATTGTGATAGAAATTCTTGATAAATCTTTCGAATTGATTGCTGGATAACTAGTACCTGTACACCTTTCTATTACCTTATTTACAAAACCTTCTTCTTGTAATCTAGCAAGAAGAAAAGCACTATCAACTTTTGGACGTAATTGAGCATATCCAGTAGAAAAAACATAATTATCTTCATTTAAATCAAATAAATAGTTATTCTTTTGGTATGGTCGAACAGTTTGAAAAAAAACATCTCCTTTTTGTGCAACACGTTGAGCACGTGATGGTGCACTTTCTCTAATTTCCTCTCTAAAGGAGATTAACTTCGTCCCAACAACTGATTCTAAATCTACATACTTAAACTTCCTAGGTAGAAATGATTTAGGATTGACATCTACAAAATTACCTAGTTTAACTGATTTCCAATTTTCATAGAACCCATTATATCTATACCTACCTTTTTTCAATATCACTACACTCCCTCTAACTAAACTAAAAGCACCACAAATTAATGTTGGTGCATATCTTTTATTAATCCAAATCCCTATATTATACTATAAGAAGAAAGTACATTATTTTTTATTTTCATTTTTAATCATATATTTTTTAAAATCCAGTATGCTTAATTCATTCCGAAGAAACTTAGATTCAGAATATGTATCCTCAATTGTACTATTAGACTTTCTATTAACCATAGATATCCTAGAACTTTTTTCAGATATATCATTTATTTTTATATTAAAAGAACTAATTCCTACCATCACGAATATCTCTCTTCCTCAATTGATAATCTATATTTTTTTGCAAGTCAAAATATTCTTTTCGATTTATCCATATAGGTCCATCACCCCTGGTTATAACTAAAACATCAACTGGACCACCTACCGTTTCTAAAGAGTCCGTAATATGACGTTTAAAGGATGTTAAATTAACTAGTGTTTCTGCCATATTTGCCAACTCTGAAACCGACAGCATACTAACAATATTTAATATTGGATCTATAAAATTTTCTTTTTGAAAATTTGCTACACTTTCTATGATATCATCCTTTTGATTATCCGTCAATTCAGATGCTGAAATCTTATCAATAATTTCACTTTCAATGGATGGATCCATACCTTTTAAAATCGTTAAAACCATGTCAGACTGAGCAAAAGGTGTTATTGAAGCACTGCAACCATTTACAGTAATATTTACTTTTTCTTGTGATGTGTACTTCAGTTTTCCATTAAAAGAATAATCAACTTCATAAGAATACAACGATGGAAATAGATCGTTACTTCCATATCCAGCAAATACTATTCCAGAAGAATTATCAAATGAATTTTTATAAATCACCAATTCGTATAATAATGTAACTAAATCATTGAAAATTTCACTTATGTCAAGTTTGAAAAAATTTTTTAAATCCTTATCTATAAAATCAAAAAACTCTGATATAAAATCTTCTACTGTTATCTCAAAATCTATTCCTTTTCTATCAATATTATTTTTTCTAACAAGTAAAATTACATTTTTTAATATTTCTATTATTTTTTCATCTTCAATTTCATGATTATTACTCTTAGCTTGCTCCTCATTAATAAAATCAGATGCTACATTTGTAATATAATTTAACGTTCTATAAAAAGTACTTATAATTATATTTTTAGAAATATGACAATCATTAAATTGCTCTTTTTTTAAAAATGCAAAAAAACTTGTAGCACATTCTTCTAAATCCCTAAAGTCAATTATTTGTGTTTCACTCCTAAACTCTTTAAAAATAATTTCCCAGGGAATTTCCATATACTCTGCATTCCCGTAAATCATAAATGCAATATTTTTATTCCCCCCACAAGAAAATAATTTATTTGCTGCATTGTATGCTTTAGCATTACCTAAATTATTTGAAATAGTCACAGCACTATCTGCAGCCAAAACAATTCCACTCTTATTTAAAATAGCGATTTCAGCAGTCATTTTACTCTCCTTTAAATTTTAATTACACTTAATTACCTTCCAACCCTAAGCGGCTCAATCACTTCTTCGATCAGCTGGGTATAGGCTTCCTTGATTTGTTTTTTATAGAGGAGAGGATTGAGGGCATCCGCCACCTCTAGCTTATAGTCCTGATAGCGCTGGCTCTTGGTCAGCTGGCTTTCTCCTAGTTGTTTTTTAGCTCCCTTACGGTAATGTTCGACATAGTAACGAAGTTCATCTTCGCCGACATACCAGCGCTTGCTAAAGACTTGGATATGTTGCTGGATGACAGCCTCTATCATCTGATCCAAAATATTTGCGATAGACTGACCACGATAGCTTTCTGGATGTTCTTGGACCTCCCTCCAAAGTTCAGTGATGATCTGGGCAAGATTTGGATTGGTCTTCTCAAGACTCTGAATATAATTATCCACTGCTTCCTTATCTTGAGCGTTTAGGTTCTTTTCTTGACTTTGACCTTGTTCAATCAGGCTTTGGATCAAGGTCAAGATATAGGCATAGTTGATTTCGTCTACTTGGATAGACTCCAGTTCATAGTGGATATCAAGTGGTTCACCATCGTCATCATCCTTTACTCGGCTTTTTAATTCTGCAAGGACATTTCGATAAAGTCCCAGATACCTTTCCAACTTTTCTCCATCAAGTCCAGTCTGACTGTAAAGCTCTTCCTCATCATACTCTTTATAAACTCGGATAGAGGCTAGATATTTATCAAAGACTTGATAGGCCTTGGCAAGCTTTCTCAACTCAGGTGTAGAAATCTGCTCGATTTGGAGTCCTTCCTCAGGATCATCGGTGATGAGATTTTGGAAATCACTGCAACTCCGTAAAAAGTTCCTCTTTTCCTCTTCCCAGCTAGGGGCTAGGACCTCGTTTTCACCACCATTTGAGTAGAGTTTGAGGGCATTATCCACTGCTTCCTTAAAGGCTAGAGGCTTTTGAAAGGTTATGATATGACCGTAGGTCTTACTGGAGTCAAAGATCCGATTGGTTCGGCTAAAAGCCTGAATCAAGTCCTGCGGTTGCATTGGTTTTCGGTCGATAAAAAGAGTTGATAGACAAGGGGCATCAAATCCCGTTAAGAGACGATTGACCACGATAACCAAGTCCAACTGCTCCTTACGATAGAGGTATTTGTCCTGCTTTCGAGCTAGGCGGTTATTGACATCCGTATTAAAGCCACGAAGATCCGCCATGGTAAAGTGGGTATCAAACTCTTGGTTATAGTCCTCTAAAACCTGCTTCATGTGGTCTTGGTTGGCTCTTGAGTCTTCTTCATTTTCTGTGACCGAGTAGGTGATGGTCGCCTTTGGAAAGTCAGGAAGGACCTGCTTGACCCTTTCCGATACCTTAACTCTCGTCTCCCCAGCCTTGACCCGTTTGAGGAGGTCATAGTAGGCTTGGGCTTGAGGGATTGATTTAACGGTTAGGATGGCATTGTAGGTCTTACCTACTCCTTTTTGGAATCCTAGCTGTTGACGAGATTTATTGATAATGGCATCCAAGACTTCCAGCATATGCTCCTCATCCTCGTAGACAGTATCTGGTAGGTCATTTTCAGACTTATCCGTGATGAGGGTATTACGATAATCTACCTTAAAGCCTAAAACTGCTCCATCATGAATGGCTTCCTTGACTGTATACTCGTGGAGACGGTCTCCGTACTGTTGCTGGGTGGTTTGAGCTAGGTCTCCGACCTGTTGGCGTTTATTTTCCTTAAAGATAGGTGTTCCTGTAAAACCATACCAGAGCGACTGTGGGAAAAAGGCCTTAATGTCTTTTTGTGTTTGTGGCGTCACGGCACGGTGGCATTCATCCACGACAAAGGCCACTCGAAGGCCCCTGATTTTGTCCGCATCACGCTGGTAAAGTCCTTGCTCAAACTTACGCATCATAGTAGTGATTTTCTGGATGGTCGTTACCACCACACGCTTATCATTACTTCCTAAGCGCTTGACCAAATCATGGGTATTATCCGTCTCATCAATATCAATGACATCATTGGTCGCATAGGAGAGAAATGACGAAGTGGTCTGTTGGTCCAAGTCCCTGCGGTCAACGACAAAAATCGTCTTTTGGATAGATGGGATTTGAAGGAGATTCCGAGCTACCTTATAAGAAGTCAGGGTCTTACCTGAACCTGTCGTGTGCCAGACATATCCTGATGCTTGCTGGCGAGAAGCTTCTTGCACTGCTTCGATGGCGTGGATCTGGTAAGGACGCAGAAGGATAAGAGCCTTCTTACTATCATCAAGGACAGAATACTGCATGACCATCTGGTGGGCACGAGGGATGGAAAGGACTTCGTGGGCAAAGCTGGTCAAGCTCGTTATGGGTTGGTTGTCTTTATCCACCCACTTAGTTAGAAATTGCTTGTTGAGTTTATTTTCCCTAGCCGCAGCGATATAGCGTGTGTCTACTTTATTGGTCACAACAAACATCTGTAAGCTAGAGTAGATGCCACGGAACTTTCCTTCTCTATCATACTTCTTAATTTGATGAAAGGCATCTAGAAAAGCAACTCTGGGACTTTTAAGCTCGATCTGAATCATTGGAAGGCCATTGATCAAGAGGGTCACATCTAGCCTGCGGTCTTGATCCTGAGGATTTATCTTATCTCTCTCGACTTGGTTGACAACCTCATAACTAGACTTACCAGCTGCGATATTGTCTCGCCAAATGACAGATAAACGGATAGTCCCCAAACTAGCATCTTCTCTCTGAACCTCAACCTTGGCAATGCCATTTTCGCCGACCAACCACTTGGCCGCATCATAGTAGCTAACAAAGTTCAGTTGATTCTTTATCTGGCGTTTTTCCTGTTCTGTCAGGGGATGATCTGCCAATAGAGCCACATTGTTCTGGGCTAGCTTTTCAAAGAAATTTTCCCATAATTGCTCTTCTGTTTTAAGGTCATCTCTGTAAGTCCATTGACTTTCCCCAGTTACCAGTTGGCTGATCAGTTGTTTTTCTATCTCCAGTTCTGGTTTTACCTGTATCATACTCTCTCCTTTGCTACTTGTCTGCTCCCTTTATTATAGCATGTTTAAGCTCAAAATCCATCACTCTTCCCATAGCAAAAGCAATCTTCCCCCTTTCTCCTCCAAAATATGGTATAGTAGAACTATACTATCTATGAGGAGTTTACATGTCACAGGATAAACAAATGAAAGCTGTTTCTCCCCTTCTGCAGCAAGTTATCAATATCTCATCAATTGTCGGTGGGGTTGGGAGTTTGATTTTCTGTATTTGGGCTTATCAGGCTGGGATTTTACAGTCTAAGGAAACCCTCTCTGCCTTTATCCAGCAGGCAGGTATCTGGGGGCCACCTCTCTTTATTTTTTTACAGATTTTACAAACGGTCGTCCCTATCATTCCTGGGGCCTTGACCTCAGTGGCTGGCGTCTTTATCTACGGCCACATCATCGGTACGATCTATAACTATATCGGCATCGTGATTGGCTGTGCCATTATCTTTTATCTGGTGCGCCTCTATGGGGCTGCCTTTGTTCAGTCTGTCGTCAGCAAGCGCACCTATGACAAGTATATCGGTTGGTTAGATAAGGGCAATCGTTTTGACCGTTTCTTTATCTTTATGATGATTTGGCCCATTAGTCCAGCTGACTTTCTCTGTATGCTGGCTGCCCTGACCAAGATGAGCTTCAAGCGCTATATGACCATCATCATTCTGACCAAGCCCTTTACCCTCGTGGTTTATACCTACGGTCTGACCTATATTATTGACTTTTTCTGGCAAATGCTTTGACATGTAAAAAATCCGTTTGGTTTCCCAAGCGGATTTTTTACTTTATTTTGAAACTTCTTTTGCAAGGACAAAGTTTCCAAGAGTAGCAGAACCATTTCCTGCGACTGCTGGAGTGACGATGTAGTCACGCACATCTGGTACTGGTAGGTAACCGTTGAGAAGAGCTGTAAATTTCTCACGGACACGGTCCAGCATGTGTTGTTGAGCCATGACCCCTCCACCAAAGACAATCACGTCTGGGCGGAAAGTCACTGTCGCATTAACCGCAGCTTGAGCGATATAGTAGGCTTGGACATCCCAAACAGGGTTGTTGAGTTCAATGTTTTCCCCACGAACACCTGTACGAGCTTCCAAACTTGGACCAGCTGCATAGCCTTCCAGACATCCCTTATGGAAAGGACAAACACCCTTAAACTCTTTTTCAATATCCATTGGGTGTCTAGCAACATAGTAGTGACCCATTTCAGGGTGACCCACACCGCCGATAAACTCACCACGTTGGATAACACCTGCACCGATACCTGTACCGATTGTGTAGTAAACCAAGTTTTCGATACGACCACCAGCATTATTACGGGCAACCACTTCACCGTAAGCAGAGCTGTTTACGTCTGTAGTGAAGTACATTGGCACGTTTAGAGCGCGACGGAGAGCACCGAGCAAGTCTACATTTGCCCAGTTAGGTTTTGGAGTCGTTGTGATAAAGCCATAAGTTTTTGAGTTTTTATCAATATCAATCGGACCAAATGAACCAACTGCAAGACCAGCAAGGTTGTCGAATTTCGAGAAGAACTCAATGGTTTTATCGATTGTTTCGATTGGAGTTGTTGTTGGAAATTGTGTTTTTTCCACAACGTTAAAGTTTTCATCACCGACAGCACAGACAAACTTTGTACCGCCCGCTTCCAAGCTTCCATATAATTTTGTCATGATAAACCTCTTGTTTTTATTTTCTTTATTATAGCATATTTCGAAAGTCTAAATTTCTCTATTTTTTAGATTTTCCTCTGTAAATCTTACCATTCAAGCAAAAACGAACAAACATGTCATTTGTTCGTTTTCATTGTGAGAGGGAATATTATACTCAATGAAAATCAAAGAGCAAACTAGGAAGCTAGCCGAAGGTTGCTCAAAGCAATGCTTTGAGGTTGTAGATAAGACTGACAAAGTCAGTTACATATATCTACGGCAAGGCGAAGCTGACATGGTTTGAATTTGATTTTCGAAGAGTATTAAGCTTTAACTTCGATGACTGCATCACCCTTAGCAACTGATCCAGAAGCAACTGGATTTACTGAAGCAAAGTCTGCAGTGTTTGTCACGATAACCATAGTTGTGTTATCAAGTCCTGCAGCGGCAATTTTGTTTGAGTCAAATGTTCCAAGAACATCGCCCGCTTTAACCTTGTCACCTTGGGAAACTTTTTTGTCAAATCCTTCACCGTTCATTGAAACAGTGTCGATACCAACGTGAATCAAGATTTCAGCTCCGTTTGCTGTTTTCAAACCATAAGCATGCCCTGTTGGGAAGACGATTGTCACTTCAGCATCAGCTGGTGCATAGACAACATCTTGACTAGGTTTCACAGCGATTCCTTGTCCCATAGCTCCACTTGAGAAAACTGGGTCGTTCACATCAGCAAGAGCTACAACGTCACCAACGATTGGAGTTTGGATGACACCTTCGCTAGGAGCAACAACAGTACCAGTTACCGCTTCGTCAACCAAACGTTCAGTTGTAGTTTCTGAAGCTACTTCTGCTTCATCTTCATAACCAAACATGTAAGTAAGAGCAAAACCAAGAGCAAATGATACAGCTACCATAAGAAGGTATTGTGGAAGTTGTCCGTTACCAATGTAGAGCATTGTACCTGGGATGATAGTGATACCATTACCAGTACCAGCAAGACCAAGGATAGATGCCAATCCACCACCGATAGCACCAGCGATCAATGAAAGGAAGAATGGTTTACGGAAACGCAAGTTAACCCCGAAGATAGCAGGCTCTGTAATACCAAGGAAGGCAGAAAGAGCAGCAGGGAAAGCAAGTGTTTTAAGTTTAGGATTTTTAGTTTTCACACCAACGGCTACTGTCGCAGCACCTTGAGCAGTCATGGCAGCTGTGATGATAGCGTTGAATGGGTTAGCATGGTCAGCAGCAAGCAATTGAACTTCAAGCAAGTTGAAGATGTGGTGAACACCTGATACGACGATTAATTGGTGAACTCCACCAATCAAGAAACCACCTAGTCCGAATGGCAAGTTAAGAATTGCTTTAGTTCCAATGAGAATGTAGTTTTCAACAACGTGGAAGACTGGTCCGATAATAAACAAACCAAGAATTGACATAACCAAAAGTGTTACGAATGGTGTCACCAAGAGGTCAAGAACGTCTGGAACAACTTTACGAACAGCTTTTTCAAATTTAGCTCCGACAACCCCGATGATGAAGGCTGGAAGAACTGAACCTTGCAAACCTACAACTGGGATAAATCCGAAGAACTGCATTGCAGTTACTTCACCACCAGAAGCAACAGCCCAGGCATTTGGAAGTGAGCCAGATACGAGCATCATACCAAGGACGATACCAACGGCTGGGTTACCACCGAATACACGGAAGGTTGACCAAACAACCAATCCTGGCAAGATGATAAAGGCTGTGTCAGTCAAGATTTGAGTGTAAGTTGTCACATCTTGTGGAAGTGTCATTCCGAGAGCAGTCAAGAGACCACGAACACCCATGAAGAGACCTGTCGCTACGATAACTGGGATGATTGGAACGAAAACGTCACCGAAAGTACGGATAGCACGTTGGAACCAGTTCCCTTGTTTAGCAGCTTCTGCTTTCATGTCATCTTTAGATGATGTTGGTAAACCAAGTGCAACAACTTCATCGTACATTTTGTTTACTGTACCAGTACCAAAGATGATTTGGTATTGACCTGAGTTAAAGAAAGCACCTTGAACTTTTTCCAAGTTCTCAATCACTTCTTTATTGATTTTTCCTTCATCTTTGACCATGACACGAAGACGAGTCGCACAGTGAGCTACACTGTTGACATTTTCACGTCCACCCAAGGCATCGATGACTTTTTTTGCAATTTCCTGATTGTTCATTTGCAAAAATCTCCTTATATAAAATTTTGTTCTTGTTTGAAAGCGATTTTATTCGCCCTACGACTATTATTTTATCATGTTTTAGAAATATGTCAAGCGTTTTGCAGAAAAAATATCATTTCCACTTAGTAGCCTTGCTTTAGATTGATTGTTTTTGACTGTTTTAGCAGATAACACTTAAAAAAATAAGTTTAAAATCTTTGTTATCAGGATTCTATTTCATTATCTTTCATCTTTTCTTGAAAAGTTGATTGATTTCCTGTATTTATTTTATGACAAACGTTTGACAGTTTTTTCTCTTTTTTAACATAAAAGGCTTGCTTTTTTTTCCGAAAACGGTTACTATTAAAAGTGATAAGATTTTTGGAGGAATGAAAGAATGGAATGGACTACTGAGCGTCGTTACAGACTTTATCAAGATTGGACACAAGAAGAAATTAAGAATATTAAAGAAAATATGGCACAATCTCCATGGCATACTCATTACCATGTTGAGCCAAAAACAGGACTCCTCAACGACCCAAATGGCTTTTCTTACTTTGATGGGAAGTGGATCGTTTTTTATCAGAACTTTCCATTTGGTGCAGCCCACGGTTTGAAATCTTGGGTGCAATTGGAAAGCGAGGACTTGGTTCACTTCACAGAAACTGGTGTCAAAGTTTTGCCTGATACTCCATTAGATAGCCACGGCGCCTACTCGGGTTCTGCTATGCAATTTGGCGATAATTTGTTCCTATTCTATACGGGAAATGTCCGAGATGAAAACTGGATCCGTCACCCATACCAGATTGGGGCTTTGATGAACAAGGATGGCAATATTACGAAGATTGACAAGATTTTAATTGACCAACCAGCAGATTCTACAGACCACTTCCGCGATCCGCAAATTTTTAATTTTAAAGGTCAATATTATGCCATCGTCGGTGGACAGGACTTGGAGAAAAAAGGCTTCGTCCGTCTCTACAAAGCTATTGACAATGACTACACAAACTGGCAAGCAGTTGGCGACCTTGACTTTGCTAACGATCGCACTGCCTATATGATGGAATGTCCAAATCTGGTCTTTGTAGGGGAGCAACCTGTCCTTCTCTACTGCCCACAGGGATTGGATAAGAAAGTTCTAGACTACAATAATATCTATCCAAATATGTATAAGATTGGGGCTTCCTTTGACCCTGAAAATGCCAAAATGGTAGATGTGTCTCAACTTCAAAACATGGACTATGGTTTCGAAGCCTATGCAACTCAAGCCTTCAACGCTCCTGATGGACGCGCTCTAGCTGTTAGCTGGCTTGGTTTACCTGATGTTTCATATCCATCTGACCGTTTTGACCACCAAGGAACCTTCTCTTTGGTTAAGGAACTCACTATCAAAGACGGCAAGCTCTACCAATACCCAGTCGCAGCTGTCAAGGACCTTCGTGCCTCTGAAGAAGCCTTCTCAAATCGTGTCCAAACTAAGAACACTTACGAACTTGAACTCAGCTTGGAAGCTAATAGCCAGAGCGAGATTGTCTTACTAGCTGATAAAGAAGGCAAAGGACTTTCCATCAACTTTGACCTTGTAAATGGTCAAGTGACAGTGGATCGTAGCCAGGCTGGAGAACAGTATGCCCAAGAATTTGGAACTACTCGTTCTTGCCCTATCGAGAATCAGGCTACTACTGCTACGATTTTCATCGATAACTCTGTCTTTGAAATTTTCATCAATAAAGGAGAAAAAGTATTTTCTGGTCGTGTCTTCCCACATGAGGACCAAAATGGTATCCTGATTAAATCTGGAAACCCAACTGGAACTTACTATGAATTAGATTATGGTCGCAAAACTAACTGATGTCGCCAAACTTGCAGGCGTCAGCCCTACTACCGTCTCTCGGGTTATCAATAAAAAAGGTTATCTCTCTGAGAAAACCATTCAAAAGGTCAATGAAGCCATGCGGGAATTGGGCTATAAACCCAATAATCTGGCTCGTAGTCTCCAAGGAAAATCAGCTAAGTTAATCGGTTTGATTTTCCCAAATATTTCCAATGTTTTCTATGCAGAATTGATTGATAAGCTGGAGCACCAACTCTTCAAAAATGGTTACAAGACCATTATCTGCAACAGTGAGCACGATTCTGAGAAGGAACGTGAATACATCGAAATGTTGGAAGCCAATCAGGTGGACGGCATCATTTCTGGTAGTCACAACTTGGGAATCGAAGACTACAATCGCGTGACGGCACCAATTATTTCCTTTGACCGCAATCTGTCACCAGACATTCCTGTCGTTTCTTCTGACAACTATGCTGGTGGGGTTCTCGCAGCCCAGACCTTAGTTAAGACAGGCGCCCAGTCTATCATCATGATTACAGGGAATGACAATTCTAACTCACCAACCGGACTACGCCACGCTGGCTTTGCATCTGTACTCCCAAAAGCTCCTATTATCAATGTTTCCAGTGACTTTTCTCCAGTCAGAAAAGAAATGGAAATCAAGAATATCTTGACTCGTCAAAAGCCAGATGCCATTTTTGCTTCGGATGACTTAACAGCTATTCTGGTCATTAAAATCGCTCAAGAACTGGGCATTTCTGTCCCAGAAGAACTCAAAGTCATCGGCTATGATGGGACTTACTTTATCGAGAATTACTATCCTCATTTAACGACTGTCAAGCAACCTTTGGAAGAGATTGCCTGCCTCACTGTTGATCTACTCTTGCAAAAAATCGAAGGTAAGGAAGTCGCAACAACAGGCTACTTTTTACCAGTTACATTATTACCAGGAAAAAGCATATAAGTACAAAAAACTCAGACAAAACAGTCTGAGTTTTTCTATAATCGTAAGTTTTCTAAATGGCGCTTAGCTGTATCTAGGTTAAAGGTTTTATCTGCAATGAGGCGCTCGACTAGGGGAGCTACCTCGGATTCACTAGCACCTGCGAGAAGTGCCAAGGATTTGGCCTGCAATTTCATATGGCCTTGCTGAATCCCTGTACTCACCAAGGCTTTGAGGGCTGCAAAGTTTTGGGCAAGTCCTATAGACACGATAATCTGGGCTAATTCTTTGGCAGAAGGATTTCCCAGTAGCTCATGACTGAGGGATACACGAGGGTTGAGGCCGATAGACCCACCCTTGGTCGCTACAGGCATGGGCAGGGTCATCTCACCGACCAATTCTTCTCTTTCAAGATCCAGCGTCCATCGGCTAAGACCTTGATAGCGTCCATCTTGACTGGCAAAAGCATGAGCCCCTGCCTCAATGGCACGCCAGTCATTACCAGTGGCAATCAAAATGGCATCAATACCATTAAAAATCCCTTTATTATGAGTAGCAGCTCGATAAGGATCAGCCTGCGCAAACTGACTAGCCAAAGCGATTTTCTCCGCAATCTCTCGTCCTTGATCCTTTTGGCGGCTCAAGTAGCGAAAAGCGATACGACAACTTGCAGTCACCAGAGAATCGGTCGCGTAATTAGAAAGAATCCCCATAAGACTCTGACCCTGACTGAGTTCTTCTAAGACTGGTTTCAAGGCTTCCAGCATGGTGTTGAGCATATTGGCTCCCATGGCTTCCTGGGTATCGACATGGAGATAAACAACGAGAAAGTCTGTTTCACCTTTGATCTGTTCTACATGCAAATCACGCGCCCCACCTCCGCGTTTAACGATAGAAGGATAGGCTTGATTGGCAAGTTCCAAGAGCTCAGTCTTTTTGTTTGCAATCTTCTCTTGGGCTTGTTCAGGATTAACAACTTGATAAAGAGCTACCTGCCCAATCATCTGGCGCTCATGGACTTGAGCGTTAAAACCACCTGCTCGCTTGATGATTTTGCTGGCATAGCTGGCCGCAGCAACCACGGACGGTTCTTCTGTCACATAGGGAACTGTGTATTCCTGACCGTTAACGAGAACCTCTGGGACCAGCGAATAAGGCAGAGAAAAAGTTCCCACTACATTCTCACTCAGCTGGTCTGCCACGGTTACACTAATCTGTTCATCCTGCTCCAAACTCTCTTGTCTCTCAGGACTAAGGAGCGCCTGAGCTTTTAACAGCTCGAGGCGCTCTTGGTATGATTTTTTAGAAAATCCATTCCAACTTATCTTCATTATTTTTCAACCTTGCTATAACGGCGTTGGTGGTCAACAATTTCAACCAAGGCAAAATCTTGATTTTCATAGCCAGCAAACTGGGCAGAGTTTGTTTCATCTAAGTCTACTTCCTCAAAGAAGACTTTTTCATAGTCAGCAACAGACAGGGCAGTTCGTTGGTTGAGCTTGTTCAAACGGTCTTTATCCAGATAAGCTTCATATCCTTCAACCAATTCACCACTGAAGAACTCAGCCACAGCACCACTTCCGTAACTATAAAGGGCAATTTTATCCCCAGCCTTCAAGCTATCTGTATTTTCTAAAAGAGACAGAAGCCCAAGAAAGAGAGATCCTGTGTAGATATTCCCCACCTTTTGACTGTAGAGAATAGACTGGTCAAAATGCTTTTGCAAGAGGTCTTTTTTCTCTTGAGGCAAGTTCTTATCCATGATTTTTTTCAAGCCTTTTAGCGCTAATTTAGGATAAGGCAAGTGGAAGCAAACCGCCACAAAATCATCCAAAGTAAGCTGGTAGCGTTTTTGGTATTCAAGCCAAGTCGTTTTCAAACTATCCAAGTATTGCTGGGTAGAATAGACACCATTTACATAAGGCGTTGTCGAGTAATTTGGACGCCAGAAATCCATGATATCACGGGTCTGAGCCACATTGTCATTATTAAAGGCCATAATGCGTGGATTTTGTGTAATTAGCATAGCCACACTTCCAGCACCTTGAGTTGGTTCTCCTGGAGTTTCAATACCATATTTGGCAATATCACTGGCAATGACCAAGACCTTGGACTCTGGAGAATTTTCCACATGCAGTTTTGCATAATGAAGGGCAGCTGTCGCTCCATAGCAGGCTTCTTTAATCTCGAAACTACGAGCAAAGGGCTGGATGCCTAGCAAGCCATGCACAAAGACGGCCGCAGCTTTACTCTGGTCAATTCCTGACTCAGTAGCCACAATGACCATATCAATTTCTGATCTTTCTTGCTCAGTTAAAATAGAATCACTTGCACTGGCTGCCAAGGTCACGATATCCTCAGTTAGGGGCGCAATACTCAACTCCTTGAGTAAGAGTCCTTTGCTTAATTTTTCAGGGTCAATTCCCCTCGCTTCTGCTAAGTCTTGTAATTTCAAGACATATTGACTGGTCGCAAAACCAATCTTATCAATACCGATTGTCATATTTACCTCTGTTTTATCATTCATTGTAAAAAATCGTTCTATACTATTTTATCACAAATGGCAGTAAAAGAGAGAAAAAAGACTTGATTCACCAAATCAAGTCGCTTATTATTCTAACTTTTATGCTGTTTTCTTAAGTAGGAATAAAATCTGAGAATTACTGTTCCACTAGCCATTCCAATAGAGATTACCAGAGCCAACATGACAACCAAGGTAGCACTCGCAATGGCATGATTGTAATCCCCTGTCACAAAAAAGGCAGTTGTCCGATAGGAAAGATAACCCGGAACCAGAGGTGCCAAGATGGCCAAGATAAAGACCACAGCAGGAGTCTTATAAAGAATACTTAAAATCTGGCTGATACAAGAACCGATAATAGCCGCAATGAAGGTGGCTACGATGACATTGGTCGGTTCTTTAAGCAAGAGATAAATCAGCCAGACAGCCATGCCCAAAATTCCTCCTGGTAAGAGCATAGAACGTTGAACATTGAGTACGATTAAAAAAGTGATTATAGCAAGAAGACTTGCTACTGCTTGTAATAAAAAGGTTGTTAGTGTCATATCAATTCATCAATACCAAGGCGACAGAAGTTCCTGCCCCTAAAGCAAGGGTGATGAGCAGGGATTCAAACATCTTGCTCATACCAGAGTTTATGTGGTTAGTCATAATATCACGGACCGCATTGGTCAAGGCAATTCCTGGTACAAAAGGCATGACCGCACCAGCTATAATCAAATCTGCCGTTGAGGGAAAGCCTGTGTAGCGCGCCCAAAACTGGGCTATCATCCCAAAGACAAAGGCTCCAGCAAAGGCTGTCACAAAGGGAATTCGGATAAACTTCTCCACATAGAGGGAAAAGGCAAAACCAAATAAGGTAGCCACTCCTGCCCCAAGTGCGTCGTAGATATTTCCACTAAACATAATTGAAAAGAAAGGAGCACTAAAGGTCGCAGCCAGAGTTACCTGCAACTTAGTATAAGGAAGGGGTTGGGCTTGCAAGGCCGTCAATTGCTTGAAGGCCGTCTCTAAATCAAGATTTCCTCCTACCAACTGACGAGAAATCTGGTTCACATCGCAGACTTTTTCGATGTTATAAGAAGAGGAAGTCACGCGTTTCATTCGCGAAATATTGGTATTTTCAATGGAGAAAAAGATGGCGGCAGGCATGGCAAGAACATTGCAATCCACAATCCCCTGCGAATGCGCAATACGAATCATGGTATCTTCTACACGATGAATTTCTGAGCCACTTTTGAGAAGAATGGTTCCAGCTAACATAATCACATCAATGACGGCATTTAATTCTCTTGATTCTTCCATGCGTTCCTCCTTTTATCAACTCCTTCTATTCTATCACAAATCCGGACTCAAAAAAAATCTTTGCCATGAAATCATGACAAAGATTCGTTTAATTACGTGAATTTTCGTGGCTTCCCTCACTACTTGATTGATTAGTAGAATGAGTATCTCCTCGTTGATTTCCTTGCTGGTTCCCCTGACTTGGTGTTGTAGTAGAACCTTGGTTTCCACGTTGGGCTGGTGCTGATGATGACGTTGACGGCGGTGTTTTCGGTTTGTAAATTGAAATCTTGATGCGTGTCTTATTCAAATCTACCTTTTCACCTGCTCTTGGACTCTGTTCAACAACGGTACCTTCAGCAGTTCCGGAAGGAGCTGTGGTAACTTCTACAACTTCAATGTTGGCTTCTTTAATACCGACAATTTGAACGAGATTATTTTTAGTAAATTCAAGACTAGATCCTATATAACTTGGCATAGCAACACTTGTTACTTTCTTAGCAATAGTTAAAGTAATTGTTGAGGCCTTACTCAAATCATAAGTTGTTCCAGCAGACGGGCTCTGTCTAAGAACTGTTCCTTCTTCACTCTCGCTTGATTCTTCTTCCTCTATCTTGATGAGATTTTCAGGTACCTTCTTCTGCTTGAGCTCTGCGATAACATCGGTCGATTTACGGCCGATATAATTGCTCAATTGGAAAGATTGCTTGCCTGATGAGACAACCAAATTGATTTTCGTTCCTTCTTTTCGACCAGTTCCAGCGTCAGGATCTGTACGGATAATCCGCCCTTCTTCCACCTTTTCACTAGCCTCTGATTTCTCCTCGCCAATCTCAAAATTGGCTTTCTTGAGGGTTTCCTTGGCTTCCGCCACTGTCTGACCTGCCACATTTGGAATGGCAATTGTTGCAGGAGTTCTGGATAGTATCCAAATAAGAGAAGCTGCCACCAATACAATGCTGGCCAACAAAATCATATAGCGAACTCTAAATTTCCGTTTCTTAACAGGCTTGGTTGCGTAATTGTCCTCTGAAGCCTGCTGACTCGGCTTCGCAGTCTGTGGCTTTGGACTTTGTGTTTGCACCTTAGGAATCGAAGTCAAGGTACTTTGTGGAACTTTAGGAAGAGTCTTGGTGTCAGCCTTAGTGGTATCATTAAACACCAATTTAGGCTCATTGCGACGATTATAAGACAAACTACTAGACAAGTCCACATACATCTCTGCAACTGACTGATAACGATCTGTCAATTTCTTGGCAGTTGCCTTGATAACAACATTCTCTAAAGCCTGAGGCACAGATGGATTCTCAGCTATAACCGATGGCAATGGTTTCTGGAAATGCTGGAGGGCGATGGTCACTGCACTATCCCCATCGTAAGGGATATGTCCTGTCAACATCTCATAAAAGATGATCCCCATGGCATAGATATCACTCTGTACAGTCGCTTTAGAACCACGCGCCTGCTCTGGTGACAAGTAATGAACCGAGCCCAGCATAGAGTTGGTCTGAGTCAGACTCGTCTCAGCAAAGGCTACCGCAATCCCAAAATCTGTGACTTTGGCAGTCCCATCTGGTGTCAAGAGGATATTTTGAGGTTTCAAATCGCGGTGAACAATGCCTCTAGTATGGGCTAAGCGCATAGCCAAGAGGATTTGTCCCATGATTCGGACCGCTTCTTCATTTGAAAGAGGATGGTGTTCCTTGATATAGCGTTTGAGGTCAAGTCCTGCTACGTACTCCATAGCTAAGTACTGTTGACCGTCTTCCTCACCAATATCTGTAATCCGAACGATATGAGGATGGTCCAGATCTGCCATGGCTCTCGCTTCACGCTGAAAACGAGCCACTGCAATGGGATCTGTTTGGTAGTTGGTCCTCAGGACCTTTACTGCCACTTCTTCCCCGTCTAGAATCAAATCCTTGGCCAAGTATACATCTGCCATGCCTCCTCGACCAATTTGTTTGATAATCCGATACCGCCCGGCAAAAATCTTGCCGATTTGGATCATTCTTCATCCTCCTCGTTCATAGAAACAAGGGCAACCGTAATATTGTCTAAACCTCCTGCATTGTTAGCAAAACGCACGAGCGTCGCTGTTTTATCTGCCAAAGGAATATCACTGGTTACAATATCACAAATCTCACTGCCTGAAATCATGTTGGTTAATCCATCGCTATTAAGTAGGAGATAATCTCCTGTCGCAAGGGTAATCATTCCAAAATCAGGCTGAATTTCGTCTTTTTGACCAATTGACTGGGTAATAATATTTTTCTGTGGGTGGCTAGCTGCTTCTTCAGGTGTCAATTGACCAGCCTTGAGCAATTCATTGACCAAAGAATGGTCGCTTGTTAACTGGTGGTATTCTTCTCCACGAATCAAACCGATACGAGAATCCCCAATGTGGGCATAGATAGCCTGATTGCCAATAATAGCAACAGCCTCGAGAGTTGTTCCCATTCCTTTATAGGCTTCATCTTGTCCCAATTGGTTAATCTTTTGATTTTCAATCTCAAGGTTGTTAGCAAACCATTCACGTACTTCATTAACCGTATCGATTTGAGTATCTACCCAAGCTACACCTAGGTCTGTTACCGCCATCTCACTAGCGATATTCCCCGCACGATGACCTCCCATACCATCAGCTAGGATAATCATGGTACGTCCAGCTCTATTGACATAGTGGTTGACATAGTCTTGGTTATTTGTTCGTTTCTGACCAACATCTGTTAATAATGAAATTTCCATGTGTCAGTTCCTTCCTAATCCGATATCTTGCGAAATTGACTGATGAAGAATCCATCACTTCCATACAATTCAGGTGTAATGAGGATACAGCCGTCTTTCATGATATCCTTACATTCATGTTCTAGTTTTACCTGCTCGAACTCAGGATGACTTTCTAAAAACGCCTCAACGACTTGAAAATTTTCCTCTGAGACAATGGTACAGGTACTATAAGTTATTATACCACCTTTGCCTAGTGTTTGACAAACACTACCTAATATTTCTAGCTGAATTTCCTGTAAGGACGCGAAATCTGCCGTTTCTTTATTGTATTTGATGTCTGGTTTTCGACGCAGAAGACCAATTCCTGAACAGGGAGCATCTACCAAAATCTTATCAAATGAATCCTGACCAAAAAGCTCATGCACCTTTCTGGCATCCAATTTTTGCGTTTGAACCCGGTCTGCCACACCCAGACGTTGGGCATTTTCTTGGATTAAGTCCAACTTATGGTCGTACAAGTCCAGAGCCGTAACCTGACCTGTCGTGAGATAAGAAGCTATATGGGCTGTTTTCCCACCCGGAGCCGCACAAGCATCAAGCACTCGCTCATCTCCCTGCAAATTCAAAGTTGGCGCAACCAATTGACTGGACTCGTCTTGGATGGTTATAGCTCCCTCCACAAACAAATCATGGCCTGCAAAATGCCCTTGCTCCTTAACCAGACCAGAGAGAGACAAGGATGAATCACTGGCCTCCAACAAGGTTTGGATTTCCTCTTTTCGTCCTAGGTCTGTTACACGAATGCTGGCCTTGTTTCGCACTAAAAGGCTTTCAAAAATAGCTTGCGCTCGCTCCTCTCCGTATTCTTCCTTGAGCTTGGCAACTAGCCAAACTGGGAGAGAATAGGCAATGGAATCACGCTTGTTTTTTCGTTTGATGCTAGCAATATCTGGCCAGCCTTCACGCAAGATACGGCGAAGGACAGCGTTGACCAATTTTTCACTGCCTTTTTTACGGACTTTGGCCAATTCTACTGCTTCATTGACCACAGCATGGTCTGGAATCTTGTCCAAATAGCGGAGTTGGTAAGCACTCATGAGAAGAAGGACATAGAGCCAGCTGTCTAGCTGGTCTCTGTCTTCGATAAAGTGGGACAAGTACCATTCCAGAGTCAGTTTACGGGCTACCGTTCCATAGACCAGCTCGGTCACCAAGCCCTTGTCTGCTGTAGAGAGCTGACTTCCCTTGAGATGCTTATTTAAGGCGATATTTGAGTATGCTTGATTGATAAAAACATCCTCTAATACTGCTAGGGCTAAACTTCTAGCCGTTTCTACTTTAGTCACCAAATCGTTCTCCTACAGTCAATGTCCGTCCAACTCCGTTTAAGAAGGAAGCAATGTCCATCTTAGGTTTACCAGCTGGCTGCACTTGTTTGAGGGACAAAGCTCCTTCTGCCGTTGCGACAATCAATTCTTTCTTGCCGATAGAGAGGATTTCACCTGGATTGCCCTGACCTTCTACTGGTAGGGCTTCATAAATCTTAAAGCGGTCGCCCTTAAGGAAAGTATGGGCAACAGGCCAGGGGTTCATCCCACGGATTTGGTTAAAGAGTTGACGATTGCTTTTAGTCCAATCCAACTTTTCTTCCTCTGGCTTAATATTTGGCGAGAAAGTAACCTGACTTGGATCCTGTGGTTCAGGTTTGATTTCCCCAGCAATATAGACCGGCAGAGTGTCTAAAAGCAAATCGCGACCAACTAGCGCTAATTTCTCAAACAAGGTTCCAACATTGTCCTCATCCGTGATAGGGATACTGCGACGAGAAATCATATCTCCTGCATCCATTTCCTTAACCATTTCCATAATGGTCACACCAGCTTCCTCATCCCCTTGAATCAAGGCATAATGGATAGGCGCACCACCACGGTGTTTTGGAAGAAGGGAGGCGTGAACATTGACAGCAAAGTCCATGCTATCAAGGAGTTTACTTGGGAGAAACTGCCCAAAAGCAGCAGTCACAATTCCATCTGCTCCTAGCTGCATAATAGTTTCCATCTCTGGACTTCCAGATAGTTTTTCAGGTTGGTAGATAGGAAGTCCTGCCTCTTTGGCAGCTTGTTTAACTGGGGTTTCCTGGATCACTTTTTTACGTCCGACAGCACGGTCTGGCTGGGTCACAACGGCTAGAATTTCGTAACGGTCATCTGTCAAAAGCCCTTTTAAAACTGTTGCTGAAAAGTCGGGTGTCCCCATAAAGATTAATTTTGTCATATCTTCTCCTTCTTATAAAAATTGCTGTGGCTCATGGTCAATACTAAGACGGAGCTCACTATTTTCACGTTCTTGAGTCAAGGCCAAGACCTGGTTGAGGGTCGGCCCCAGCTCATCTTCTAAACGGTATTTAATTAAAATCTGGTAATGATAGAGGTTGTGAGTACGGGCGATGGGTTTGGGCGTTGGCCCAAGAATGTTACTGCCCTCTGACAAGCCTGACCGCAAAATGTTCATAACTTCATAGGCACGTTTGACCACCTCTTCTTCTTTCTTATGAGAAAGGGTAATAGCAATCGTGAAATAGTAAGGCGGATAACCAAGTTGTCGTCTGATTCCCATTTCATAAGCGTAAAAGCCTTCGTAATCCTGATCCTTGGCAAATCGAATAGCGTAGTGCTGAGGATTGTAAGACTGAATCAAGACCTGCCCAGCTTTTTCAGCACGTCCTGCCCGACCTGCCACCTGAGTCAAAAGTTGGAAGGTTCTCTCAGAAGAACGGAAGTCAGGCAAATTCAAGGCTGTATCGGCATTGAGCACTCCGACTAAGGTTACATTGGGAAAATCCAATCCCTTGGCAATCATCTGAGTACCTAGTAAAATATCTGCTTCTCCTCGTCCAAACTGGTCAAGGAGAGCTTGATGACTACCTTTCTTACGAGTCGTATCCACATCCATCCGTAGAATGCGGGCCTGCGGAAAGAGTTCTGCTAGCTCGTCATAAGCCTTCTGTGTTCCTGTCCCATAGTAACGAATACTGCGGCTCTTACAGTTAGGGCAAACGTGAGGAATATCCTTCGAAAAACCACAATAATGGCAATTCATGGTCTTGGTATCCATGTGCAAGGTTAGAGAAATGTCACAGTTGGGACAAGTATCCACAGTCCCACATTCTCGACACATGACAAAGCTAGAATAGCCCCGGCGATTGAGCATGAGAACCACCTGCTCTTTTTTAGCCAGACGGTCCTGAATAGCTTCTAGCAAAGGGGGCGTAAAGTTTGACGTCTCATTTTGTCCGATATAGTCCCGAAAGTCAATCACTTGAACCTCAGGGATCCTAGCCAAAGGATTGGCACGTTGGGTCAGACGTAAGTGTTGATAGACGCCTTTTCCAGCCCGAGCACGGCTCTCTAAGCTCGGTGTCGCAGACCCAAGTACCAGGGCTGCTTGATTATACTGAGCCCGTAAAATAGCTACTTCTCTGGCATGGTAACGAGGATTACTATCCTGCTTATAAGTTGCTTCATGTTCCTCATCGATAATCATAACACCTAGATTTTTCAGAGGAGCAAAGATGGCAGATCTAGCACCAACAACAACTTGAGCGTCTCCACGCTCGACCTTGCGCCATTCATCATACTTTTCACCATTGGAAAGGCCTGAGTGAAGAATGGCCACTTTCTCACCAAATCGAGCAATAAAACGCTCCGTCATCTGTGGAGTCAAGGAAATCTCAGGCACCAGCAAAATAGCTGTCTTGCCCTTGTCCAAGGCCCCTTGGATAATCTGCAAGTAAACCTCAGTTTTCCCACTTCCTGTAATCCCTTGAAGGAGAAAGGGAGGCTGATGACTACCAATAGCACTCACAACCGCATCTCGCGCCTGTCTTTGCTCTAGATTCAACTCCAAAGGTCGACTTGTCTCAATACCTTCAAAATAAGCAGCCGAGCGTTGAACTTCCTTTTGGACTATGGTCACAGCACCTTGTTCCACAAAGAAGTTGACTTGCTCCCGCGAGTAGGACTCTAACAAACTAGCCAAGGAAGCACTCTCAGGATGAGACAGCAAATAGTCTCTCAGTTCTAACTTTTTCTTGGCGCGTGTAGAAATCTCTACACTTTCTAATTGAGCAAGGTCTACCTCATACCAAGACTGGGTCTTGACCTTCTTTTGATCGACTGCCTGATACTCCAGACCAAGCAGGCCTTTTCTAGTAAAACGCATCATTTCAGCTTGCTTACCTAAATCCAGAGAAGAAAAGGCAAGTGAATCCTCTAACCCAAACAAGCGCTCCCGGTCTTCCTGACTCAGACCTTCCAGAGGATAGAGAATTTTGTCATAGCTAGAGTTCAGAAATCCCGGTAACATAGCCTTGAGGATGGAGATTTTATAGGAGAAGACGGACTTGCGTAACTCCTCAGCAAGCCAGAGTTGTTCTTGCGTGAGAACAGGAGAAAAATCCAGCACCTCAGCAATATCTTTTAAATCTTGCTCCATCTCTTCCTCATCTGATTGAGACTCCAAACCAAGAACAATCCCTTGAATCAGACGATTTCCCTTACCAAAGGGCACGTGCACCCTCATCCCAACTTCCAGCATTCCCTCAAATTCCTCAGGAATCCTGTAACTATATGGCTGGTCTGTCTGCATCAAGGGCACATCTACAATAATCTTAGCTATAGCCATCTTCTCACCTCCTCCTTGTCAGTACATTCTTGCAATAGAAAAAATAAGATTGAGTCCCCCCAACCTTAAATTTTTTCACCATCTTCTTTTTCTTTAGCGATTTGCTCTTTGATTTTCTTTTCTTCTTCTTCTTTGCGGCGTTTTTCTTCTTCGATACGGCGACGCACTGCTTCACGTTTTCCTTCTGGATCTGGGTGAATTGTAACGTTTCCTGATTCGATTTCTTCTAAAGCGCGAAGAGTTGATTTTTCAGACTTGAAACCTTGAGTTGCTGGAGCACCTGCTTCCAATTCGTGGGCACGTTTTGCTTCCAAGATTACGAGTGAATATTTTGAAGGAACCTTGTCGAGCAAGGTATCAATAGAGGGTTTTAACATCATTTGCTTGTACCTATTTTCTAAATTTTATCGGGTAGTTGGAGACTTTGGTAACATCTCCTGATAGTGACCAATGACACGATCCACACGGAAGTGCTCTGCTTCGATCACACGTTTGACACGCTCAGCAGCTAGGGGCACCTGATCGTTGACAATCGCATAATCATACTCACGCATAAGGGCAATTTCTTCCTTGGCCTTTTCGATTCGTTGGGCAATCACTTCTGCACTGTCTGTTCCACGTCCTACCAAACGATCTTGCAATTCATCCAAATCTGGT
This sequence comes from uncultured Streptococcus sp., assembly GCA_963521035.1. Classification (GTDB taxonomy): domain Bacteria; phylum Bacillota; class Bacilli; order Lactobacillales; family Streptococcaceae; genus Streptococcus. The sequence continues at coordinate 37,618 of CAUQTL010000002.1, read as the reverse complement.
GGTGTCAGGAAGATAAAGACAGCATCTGGAACCTTTTTCTTGACTTGAAGAGCTCCTTGAACTTCAATTTCAAGGAAAACATCGATCCCCTTGTCCAAGGTTTCATTGACATAGGTCAGAGGAGTGCCATAGTAGTTGCCGACATATTCTGCGTATTCCAACATCTGTCCTTGACGAATCAGCTCTTCAAATTCTTCACGAGTACGGAAGAAATAGTCCACTCCGTCCACTTCACCAGGACGTTGTGCGCGTGTCGTCATCGATACAGAGTATTGAAATTGGTTTTCAGAACTCTCAAAAATCTCTCTTCTAACCGTTCCTTTTCCAACCCCTGAAGGACCAGAAAAAACGATTAGTAAGCCTCGGTCTGCCATTGTGTCTCCTTTAGTCAGTCTGTGAAATAACATTTCTCTAGAATAATGACAAAAAGCCAGATTATCCTTTACAGTCTTTCTATCTAGTGTAACAAAAAAGCAGTAATTTTTCAACTGCTCTTTCTTATTTATTTAGCATAATCTACTGCACGAAGCTCGCGAATCACGGTTACCTTTATATTTCCTGGGTAATCGAGATTGTTTTCAATTTTCTCACGAACTTTGTGAGCCAAGATTGTGACTTTGTCGTCCTTGATTTGTCCTGGATTGACCATGATACGAATTTCACGTCCTGCTTGAAGGGCAAAGCTAGTTTGTACTCCTTCAAAGCCGTTAGCAATTTCTTCCAAATCATGAAGACGCTTGATATAGCTTTCAAGAGACTCACTACGAGCACCTGGACGGGCCGCACTCAAGGCATCTGCTGCAGCGACGATCACTGCAATGACGCTCTCAGCTTCGACATCGCCGTGGTGGCTAGCAATCGTATTCACCACAACTGGGTGTTCCTTGTACTTACGAGCCAATTCCATACCGATTTCAACGTGACTACCTTCAACCTCGCGGTCAATAGCTTTCCCGATATCGTGAAGGAATCCAGCACGACGGGCAAGAGCCGCATTTTCACCAAGTTCGCTCGCCATGATACCAGCCAACTTAGCAACCTCAATCGAATGACGCAAGACATTTTGTCCATAAGAAGTACGGAACTGCAAACGTCCCATAATCTTCATCAAGTCTGGATGAAGGTTTGGCGCACCAATCTCATAGGCTGCTGCCTCACCGTATTCACGGATCTTATTATCAATCTCTTGACGGTTTTTCTCAACCAACTCTTCGATACGAGCTGGGTGAATACGACCATCTTTGAGCAACATTTCCATAGTCATACGGGCAATCTCACGACGAATCGGATCAAATCCTGACAAGGTCACCACTTCTGGTGTATCGTCGATAATCACATCGACCCCTGTCAAACTTTCAAAGGTACGAATGTTACGACCTTCACGACCAATAATGCGTCCCTTCATAGTATCGTCTGGCAGATGAACCGTTGAGTTTGTTGACTCCGCTACATATTCACCAGCGATACGTTGCATAGCTTGAACCAAGATGTCCTTAGCCATTTTATCAGAACGTTCCTTGACCTCTTGCTCAGCTTCGCGAATACGGCTAGCAATCTCCTTGGTCAAATTTTCCTCTGTCTGAGCCAAGATAATATCTCGTGCTTCTGCCTGAGACAGGGCACCAATACGCTCTAACTCTGCTTCTTTTTGTCTTTCGACTTCCTCTAATTGCTCTTCACGCGCATCAAGGTTTTTCGCTCTATCAGAAATACTTTGTTCTTTTTGTTCAAGTGTTTGTTCTTTACTCGTCAAATTGTCGTCCTTACGGTCGAGGCTAGTAGCTCTCTCTGTCAAACGACTTTCGATTTGTTTGAGTTCCTGACGTTCTGATTTGAATTCAGCGTCCACTTCTTCACGGTATTTTCTGGCTTCTTCTTTGGCCTCCAATAGTGCTTCTTTTTTAAGAGACTTGCTTTCACGTTTGGCTTCATTAACAAGTAAATCGGCTTCACGTTCAGCTTGTCCACGTAAATTAGTTGCTTCTTGTTCAGCATTTAAAAGCATCAACTCCGCAGCTTCCTGAGATGATTTCATCTTGGCTGAGATGCTGACATATCCAATGACTAAACCAATGATGACGGCAAAAACAGCAATCGCAAGCGACATGATTTCCATGTTTTTACCTCATTTTATTGTTATTCCGAATGACATACATTCTTTTACATTCTACCATAAAAAAGTGATTTTCACAAACCTAAAATAGAATATGTTTTGAGGAATTTGGAATGCATTTACCTAAAATTTATTAGTGCAATCTCTATTTCTTAGAAGTTATAGCTTAGTAAAAATTATAGAAAAGGCCCACCTTTCAGTAGACTTAGTAATGATCTTTGAAAGACAAGAAAGCCACGCTATCTCCATCCATCATATAAATCAAGCGATTTTCTGCGTCGATACGACGTGACCAGGCTCCTTGGTAGTCATACTTGAGTGGTTCTGGCTTACCTATTCCTGTAAAGGGATCACGTTGAATATCCTTGATTAGTTTATTGATTCTTTTTAACGTTTTCTTGTCCTGAGTTTGCCAGTAGCAATAATCTGCCCACGCATCTTCTGTAAACTTGAGTAGCATTCATCATTCCTCAATAACATGGACCTGAGTGCTTCCAGCACGAACTTGAGCCATTCCTCGCAAGACCTTGTCAGATAGTTCCTTGTTTTGAGCGATTCTCAGAGTTTCTTGAATACTATCCCACTCGCTCTTTGAAAGAACTACAATGTTCTCATCTGGATTTTTATTAACCACCGTCAAAGGCTCAAATTCATCGTTTACCTTCTTCATGTAGTCTTTTAAATGATTTCGGAACGTTGAGTAAAGAACTGCTTCCATAACCATACCTCGTTTTACCTCTTTTCCAATATTATACACAAAAAGAAAGAAATTGTCAGGAACTTGTACAAGATTTTCTTTTCTATCTATTTATTCGTAAAAAATATCAAAAAGCCTACATTTCAGTAGACTTAGTTTGTTTCTACTCTAATCGGTACTCTTCCAAAATTCTGCTCTACTATACTTGGATTTCCCAGTTGGTAAATCTGGTCTGCCTTTTGGGTCATAGCATCCCAAGGTTCTTTGCCAATTCGGCTGACTAGATTGACCTGCCCTTTCAGAGACTTGAGATGCTGTCTACCTTTTTCGGTAAAGCCAATAACATGAATAGCTTCTGGTAAGTCACTTTCTCTAGCTTGCACCAAGATATAAGTCAAAAGGCGTCTGACACGCGCTTTGGTATATCGTTTGGTCGCAACCGCATCGACTAATTCTTCTACAGACTGTGCTGTTTTAATAGCTTCATTAATGCGCACAGCCATTTCTTTATTGACCTGATAGATGGTGGTTAGGTCGGGATTTGACAAGATTTGATAGCGGAGCAAAGGAAAATAGTCGTCCCAACTCACCTTATTAGCCTGCTTAAAGAGAGCAACAGAAGGCATAAAGTGTTCTAAGAAATCTTGGTCCTTCTGGTGCTGACGGAGGGCTGTTGCCGAAGCAAAGTCCACATCCTTGTCCACAGAATGGTAACCAGCCCCCTGACGCTGAATCGGATGGAGTTTGATGTTGCGTCCTGCAACCGCCTTGGCATAGGCCAGAGCAAGAACATGATTTGGCGTATTGCCAGAAAAATCAAGACCTGCAAATTCCTTCCACATAGCTTGGGTTTTCTGGGGATAAGAGAGAGAATCAGGTAGATTTTCCACAAATTTCTCCATCTCAGCACCTTTCTCTGTGTATAAGTCAGCAATTTTCTGATAATCCAGAACTTCCTCTGTCCCAAAGGATAACCTATCAATACCCAGCCTAGCCAAGATATCCACAGCACCTTGACCAAAGAAATCTGCTGCCTGAACACTGACTAAAAAGGGCAATTCTACTACCAAATCTGCGCCATTTTCCAGTGCCATCTGGGCTCGTGTCCACTTGTCAACGATAGCAGGCTCTCCACGCTGCATGAAATTCCCTGACATGGCAACGATTTTCAGTCCCTCAGCATGATTTAGCAGGTATTTATGCCCATTATGAAAGGGATTAAACTCCGCGATAATACCTGTGATGGTCATGATAATCTCCTACTTCTGCGCGACAAAAAACCAACGGGTACTAGTTTCTGTTGGTTCCTTGTCCTCAAAGTCGGCATAGAGTTTGAAGGACTTGAAACCAGCCTGTTCCAGCAAAATATCATAGGTCAGGACCTCATAAGTCCGCTCCTCATGCACTTCATCATGGCGACTAAAGGAACCGTCAGACTCCTTGACAAAGAAAGTCAACTCATGCACAATGGAGTGAGGTGCTTCGTCCTCGTAGGTATCCCAGAGCATGGCGAACTCTTCCGCATTTTCATGGTAAGAATAGCCTGGAAAAACCTCATCAGTCTGGTAGGTTGAATGCACATCAAAGATGAAGATGCCATCTTCGTGGAGGGAATTATATACTTCCTTAAAGACGTCTCCCACTTCCACCTCATCCTGCATGTAGCAGACAGAGTCCGAATAACACGTAACAAAGTCATATTTACCTGCTTTAGACAAATCTAGCATATTGGCTTCAATAAAATCAATCTTTTGCTTGGCTGAAGCCGCTCTCTTCTCGGCAATCTTCAACATATCCCCACTCAAGTCAAGTCCAGTCACATCAAAACCAGCCTGAGAGAAGCGCACCGATTGAATTCCTGTCCCACAAGCCAGTTCCAAGAGTTTCTTTCTCTCCTTGGTCTTAGGCAAATGACGCAGAGAAAAATCCGTCCATTTATCATATAAACTATCGTCCATGACCGTATCATAGACCGCCGCAAAGGTTTCATAAGTTGCCATAATCATGATACCAAGAGCCTCCATGGCAAACACCACTTGCCCTATACCTTTCTATCACATTCCTTTTAAAATAAGCAAAGAAACCCAGTTGACTACAACTGAGTTCATCTTCTAAGCAAGAGCTTCTGAAATATCTACTGAATCCGCCTCATGCCATAGTTTTTCTAGGTTATAGTGGGCACGCATTTCTTCTGAAAAGACATGCACAACGACAGCACCAAGGTCCAGCAAGACCCAACCTCCTGCTGCGTCGCCTTCGACATGACTGCCTTTAAAGCCTGCATCAGCTACTTTTTCACGAATGTTATCAGCGATAGCGTCCAACTGACGGCTATTCATTGAGCTAGTGATAACAAAATAGTCTGTCACGCTAGTCAAATCTTGTACGTCAAGTGCGAGGATATTCTCCGCACGTTTCTCATCAGCCGCTTTCACGACTAGTTCTAGTAATTCTTTTTCGTTCATTTAGTCCTCTTTCAAATAGTGCACAAAGGCGTTATAGGTTTCAAGGGTTTGGGGATAGATGGGGAATCCCTGATGAGCTAGATACTCCACTGTACGAGCTGTTTCGTAGGCCACTGCCTTATTGAGCGATAGACTTGCAATCTCCCGCGCCACATCTACTCCAGGAAAGGCTCGATTGTGCTCAATATAGTCTGCTACATAGATAACCTTATCTAGGCTTGTCATCTGACCAGCCCCAACTGTATGGATTTCAATAGCTCGTAGAATTTCAGAATCATGCAAATTCAAATCTTCCTGAATCTTGTAGATGCCAACCATACCATGCCAGACATTATTGCCCCAATTTTTGAGGTCAGGGTCTAGCTGATAACGGTCAATCAAGTCTAAAAATTCCTGATCTGACAGCTTTTTAGCATAGTCATGAAGAAGGCCTGCTAGTCCTGCTTTCTCGGCATCGATTCCAAATCGCTGAGCCAATTCTATGGCTGCACGCTCCACACCCAAGCAATGGGTTAACCGTTTCTCGGGTAGAAACTCTGCCATTTTTTCTAACAAATCCTCACGGGAGCAGTTGATATAGTCTTGATAGGCCATCAGTAGAGCCCCTCCTTCTCGATGTAATCTAGCACAGGCTGAGGTAGGAGAAAGTTGGGTTTCCGACCTTGGGCAAGGAAGTCACGCACCATGCTAGACGAGATATCCATGAGAGGCACATCCACCCAGATAACTGGATAGGAAGTCCCTGCCTTGTAGCGTGGGCGCTGAACCCCTACAAACTGAACCATGTCGACCAGCTCATCAATTCGGTACCACTTAGGCAGATAATCCACCATATCAGCTCCGATAATGAAGTAATAATCCGTGTCTGGATGTTGCTCGGTCAAAATCTTCATGGTGTCGTAGGTGTAAGAAACGCCCTTGCGCTCCAATTCAATTGTTTCAATAGCTAGGCCGTCAATCCCCTCAATCGCCAACTCAAGCATCTTGAGACGATGGTGCTCAGGGATAGTTTCCTTTTTATCTACGTGAGGAGGTTGGTATTCTGGCATGAGCAGAACCTGGTCTAGTCCCAACTGCTGGCGCACTTGATCCGCAACAATGAGATGGGCATTGTGAACAGGATTAAAATTACCTCCTAAAATCCCTACTTGTTTGCGTTTTTTCTCCTTGATTTCTGGCTCCAACTCTACCTTGGTAAAGGGAGTCAATAATTCGATTGCCATAGGCTAGTCTCCTTTATTTCTCTGTAAAAACAGTTGTTTGGAGTATAGTTTTTAGATTTCTTTGACTTTTTTAGAAATCTTGCGATTTTCTTTCTTGCTAGATTGTTTATACAAAATCAAGATGCGTCCGATTTTTTGGACTGTGTCCACACCGATTTCTTCTTCCAAAATTTCAGCTACTTCGTGGATATTTTCATCTGTGTTTTGTAAGAGAGTAACCTTGATTAATTCACGCGCATCAAGAGCTTGACGAACGCTGGTTTTGATTTGATCGTTAAGGCCATTTTTACCGATTTGGATGATGGGTTTGAGGGTGTGTGCCTGACTGCTGAGGAAGGCACGTTGTTTTGATGTTAATGACATAATTTCTTCCTTGTTTTTTTGATAGTTATTTTAAATAATTGCTTTTCGTGTGACGACAGCGACGCCTTCTGGTGCCCAGACGGCGACTTTGGCTGTGCCTGTTACACGGATCCAGCCGAGTCCAGAGATGACTAGATCTGTCTTTTCCTTAATGTTAAATACATGCTGGACTAGTTTTGGAAAATCTTCTTTTTCTTTACTATTTGGTGGTGTCAGAAGAGTTCCGACGTGCTTATCGTAAAAGGCACTAGCGCCTTCAAGTTTGGTACGATGGAGTTTGAGTTCATTGTCAAAGAAGGCTGTGAAACCTTGCTTCTCACCTGCAATGAAGTCAAAGCGTCCCAGACCGCCTAGAAACAGGGTTTGTTCAGGATTGAGCTGATAGGTTTTAGGCTTGATTTCCTTTTTGGGGCTGACATACTTGAGGTTTTTAGCCGTCAAGTAGTGAGCCATCTGGTGACGGTGGATAATCCCCGGTGTATCATAGATATAAGAACCGTCATCAAGTGGAATCTCGATTTTGTCCAAGGTTGTTCCTGGGAAGCGCGAAGTCGTGATGACATTCTGATCACCCGTGATTTCTTGGATAATAGCATTGATTAGAGTTGATTTTCCAACGTTGGTTACACCGACCACATAGACATCACGGCCCTTACGGTAGTGTTCAATCTTGTCAATGACTTCCTTAATAGCATGTTTGTTTTGGGCCGAAGTTAGGACGACATCAACTGGACGAAGTCCTTCTTCGTGGGCACGTTCCATGAGCCACTGGCTAATCTTGCCTGGTTTAACAGACTTGGGCAAGATATCTTTTTTATTTCCCACCAAGAGGACATCATTGCCCGAGACAAAACGTGGCAAACCTGGGATAACAGAGCCATTAAAATCAAAGATATCAATGACATTGACCACTAAGGCATCACTGTCTCCCACCTCGTGCAAGAGCTTGAGGAAATCATCGTCCGTCAACTGGACATCTGTGATTTCATTGTAATGACGGAGACGGAAACAGCGTTGGCAATAGACTTCGCCAGTCTCCAAACCTTTTTCGAGTGCCGACTGGGGGGTAAATCCAAGACCAGCCTTGTCTGTCGTCTGAATGGTTGCTCCACAACCAATACAGAGAATTTCTTCCATAGTTAAATTCCTTTTTTATATGTAATCGGTCCGTACGTTTCAGTGATTTTTCGCATCACACGGCGCTCACGAGCTCGGTTAATCTGCGTTTTGATCGAGTCATGTTGGACCAAGGGTTTGACTAAAATCGAGCGAATGCCAGCACGGTGGGCTGCTCGAATATCTGTCATGAGCTGGTCGCCGACCATGACCACTTCACTTTTCTCATAGTGAAATTCCTTCATGGCACGGTCAATCCCAAATGTGAAGGGCTTCAAGGCCCAGTAAACGTAATCAATTTCAAATTTTTCAACTGCTCGTTGGACGCGTTTCTTAGTGTTATTTGAGACCACGATAATGCGAATACCTGCGTCACGAAGATCATGTAGCCATTGCTTCATCTCTGGCGTCCCGTCAGGGTTGTTCCAAGCAATGAGGGTATTGTCCAAATCGACCAAAACAGCCTTGATTCCCTGCGCCTGCAGGCTTGGGACTGTCAGATCATAGACTGCTTCCACAGCAAAGTCTGGCATGTAGTTTTCAATCACCATTTTGGCTCCTTTTCTTTTATTTTCTAGTAATTTTCTTCAGCCATTGAGATAAGGCCACCCATAAAATCAAGCTAGTCATTAAGATATAAATCCAAGCATTTGGCTCTTCTGTAAATGGTAGAGGAACATTCATTCCGAAGAAACCTGTAATAACCGCAAGTACTGCTAGTAAGACGGAGATAATAGTCAAAATTGACAAACTATCATTCAAGTTATTGTTTAGGATGTTGTTGTAAGAAGCTGAGAGTTGTTGCAAGACTTGAGAAATCAAGTCTGTCATAGACACCAACTGATGGGCTTCAATCATGGCGTCATCAAACTGTTCTCTCTCAATCTCGTTAAAACTGCGATAGAGAGCATGGCCCTGGATATGTTCCAAGAGGAGTCGATTTTGTTTTGCTGCTGCTGTCAAGTAAACCATACCAGTCTCCAAGTCAGAGAGGGCGAAGAGATTTTTCTTTGTTGTAGTTTGACGTAGCAAGGCACTAATTTCGTCCTTACTTTTATCCATCTCTTCAATGACAGGATAATAAGCGTTACTGATAATCTCTAAACCAGCAAAGAGAAACTTGTAAATAGAAAGCGACTCATGGCTATCCAGATAAGCTGACATCTGATCAATGACATAAGCATTCTTATGGTTGCTGATGGTAATCATTCGTTGTCTTTCGACGATAAAGGTCATGGGAATCGCTTCATAATATTCTTTGTCTTTTTCTAAATCAAGAACATTATAAATAAAGGTTACCGTCTCCGTTTCACGGTTATAATCCATATGAGCTCGTTCATTTCTATCCAGAGCATACTCAATGGTTTCCTTGTCCAATCCATAGATGTCAGAAAGATCTTCCATATTTTTAATCTTATCCACATCAAGGTCTATCCAGGTACAACCATTGCCCAACTGCTTTTCTAAAACCATCTTTTCTCCTTTATTAAACTCTTTCTATTGTACCACAAATTACTTAAAATAACAGGTCTAGTCTGTGCGTGAGAAATTGCTGACGACGGTGATATTCCGATTGGGAACGAAGTGCAGAACCTGATCTTCTCCTCTGAGTTGCGTTGTTCGAATGCCGACACTGACAACCTTGCCCGATACGGTAATAGGACCATTTGTCAAAACGACCTCATCTCCTACATCCAGTTGACGTTCAAAGAGGATGAAAAAGCCATTGATGACATCAGACAGAAAACCTTGGGCTCCCATACCAATAGCCACCCCAGCTATCCCAGCACCTGCTAGTAAACTAGAGACTGGCAAACCCAAAATAGACAATATACAGTAAAGCAAAAAGAAATAAAGGGTATAATTAAACACATTCTCTAATAAACGTGAAATGGTTTTCTGACGCCCAACATCGTGACGAGACATTTTTAGAGAAGGTTTAACAATTCTCTGCACCATGGTATGGAGCAATTTCTTAGCTATATAAAAGAGTAAAAATAGGAATAACAGAGAAAGTAACTTGGTTAAGATATTTTCAATAATCGTTGTAACATCAAGCTTATTGAGGTAGGTTTGAATAAATTCTTTCATAGAAAACTCCTTTCATTTATTATACCATACTTTCACAAGTGATGAATCTCCATAAATATTCAAAAATAATAGCCAAAATAGACAGAAAATTCTTGATTTTAGTTCATATTTATACTATAATCATAAACATTACACAACAAAGGAGATTGTTATGAAAAAAATCATTCATGCTTGGAATAAGGCAAGCCTAATCAAACGGATTTTGATTGGTATGCTTATTGGAGGAACCCTAGGTCTGACACTTCCTAACATTTCAGGAATTGGTTTACTCGGAGATCTCTTTGTTGGCGGTCTAAAAGCCATCGCACCTATTCTAGTCTTTGCCCTCGTTGCTAACGCCCTTTCCCAACATCAAAAGGGACAAGATAGCAACATGAAAACGGTTATCTTCCTTTACTTGGTAGGAACCTTTGCAGCGGCACTTGTTGCTGTCCTAGCAAGTTTCATTGTCCCTGTTGAGATTACCTTAAATAGTGCCAATACAGAAATCGCACCACCAGATGGAATTGGCCAGGTACTCAGCAATCTCTTGCTCAAACTGGTTGACAATCCAGTCAATGCCCTTATTACTGCCAACTACATCGGTATCCTATCTTGGGCAGTTGTTTTCGGGATTGCTATGAGAGAGGCCAGCAAAAGTAGTAAAGAATTGCTGAAAACCATGGCTGATGTGACTTCTAAGATTGTCGAATGGATCATCAACCTAGCTCCATTTGGTATCCTTGGCCTTGTCTTCAAAACCATCTCTGATAAAGGAATCGGAAGCCTAGCCAATTATGGAATCTTACTTGCCCTCTTAGTTACCACTATGTTCTTTGTAGCCCTAGTAATCAATCCGCTAATTGCCTTTCTCTTTATGAAGAGAAATCCTTATCCCCTCGTTTGGAAATGTTTGCGTGTCAGTGGTGTGACTGCCTTCTTCACTCGTAGTTCTGCAGCTAACATCCCTGTAAACATGAAACTTTGCCACGACCTCGGACTAGATCCAGATACCTATTCTGTTTCTATCCCACTTGGTTCTACTATCAATATGGCCGGGGCAGCGATTACCATTAACGTTCTAACCCTTGCTGCAGTAAATACTTTGGGAATCCCTGTTGACTTTGCGACAGCCTTTGTCCTTAGTGTGGTAGCTGCTATCTCAGCCTGTGGGGCTTCTGGTATCGCTGGCGGTTCCCTCCTCCTTATCCCAGTTGCTTGTAGTCTTTTCGGTATTTCTAACGATATTGCCATGCAAGTTGTCGGTGTTGGATTTGTCATTGGGGTCATCCAGGACTCATGCGAAACAGCCCTCAACTCTTCTACAGATGTCCTCTTTACTGCCGTTGCCGAATACGCAGCAGCCCGTAAAAAATAACTCATAAAGACAAGCCTACTCAGGTCTTGTCTTTTCCGCTTTTATTCTAACTTATTAGGAAATTCTTATGTCTATTAGCCAACGTACGACCAAGCTCATCTTAGCTACCTGTCTTGCCTGCCTTCTTGCTTATTTTCTCAATCTCTCCTCAGCAGTTTCAGCTGGAATCATCGCCCTCTTGAGCCTATCCGATACCCGTAGAAGTACCTTAAAACTGGCCCGCAATCGGCTCTTTTCCATGCTTCTAGCTCTGGTTATCGGGGTTTTGGCTTTTCACTTGAGCGGATTTCATATCTGGAGCCTTGGCCTCTATCTAGCCCTTTATGTGCCTCTAGCCTACAAGATGGGCTGGGAAATTGGCATCACACCAAGCACTGTTTTGGTTAGCCATCTCTTGGTTCAAGAGTCAACCTCTCCATACCTCCTAGTCAACGAATTCCTTCTCTTTGCTATCGGTACAGGATTTGCCTTGCTTGTCAATCTCTACATGCCTTCACGAGAAGAGGAAATTCATCACTACCACACATTGGTAGAAGAAAAGTTAAAAGATATCCTCCTACGCTTCAAATATTATTTATCCAGAGGGGATGGACGCAACCGAGCACAACTGGTTGAAGAATTAGACACCCTTTTGGAAGAAGCCCTCAGACTGGTCTATTTGGATCACTCTGACCACCTCTTTCACCAGACCGACTACCATATCCACTACTTTGAAATGAGACAAGGCCAAAGTCGTATCCTGCGAAATATGGCCCAGCAGATCAACACCTGTCACCTAGCTGCCAGCGAAAGCCTGATTTTAGCCCAACTCTTTTCAAAAATTGCAGGTCAACTGAGCCAGACCAATCCTGCTTCTGATTTACTAGATGAAATTGAACGCTATCTGGAAGTCTTCCGTAATCGCAGTCTCCCCAAGACAAGAGAAGAATTTGAAACCCGCGCCACACTTCTTCAACTCCTACGTGAAGCCAAAACCTTCATCCAAGTAAAAGTTGACTTTTATCAAAAATATGGACAGTAAAAAAAGAAAACTTCAGACCAATCACAAAAGGTGAATATCTGAAGTTTTCTTTTATTTGTAAGTTATTACCATAAAGATTAATAGTAGAACAAATAAGGCCAAACTCACCAATAAAGTAAGAACCTTGACCAAGGTGTCACTCTGCCAGTAGCTTGGTTTACCAATATTACTAGTGGCATCCATGGAAAATAATTGATTTTGACGAGGTTGTATGGTTACCAATACAATCAAAGCAATAGATAGAACAATAGCTAAAACAATCAGTATGTCAGTCATAGGCCTACCTCAAAATCCCTAGCAGTGTAAAGAGTAAACCAATCAGAATCATTAAACCCAAGAGGAGTGAAAAAGTCTTACTAATCTTTTCCCCTCGAGTTTCTTTTTCCTTCTTGATAGGTTTTTGTTTCAACTCTTCCATGCGACCTTCAACGTCTTTGTAAAATAAATCTTCGTCTGACATGTTAGCCTCCTAAAACGGTTTGCATGATTTCCTGATATCGCACCAAGTCAACATAGTTGGCATGTTGGCCTTGTTTGCCAAGTGCCTGACGCATTTGATCAACATCTGAAAGAGCCAGTTTAATGGTCTCAACCAAAGAAGAAACTTCACTACTCTCAAATAGATGATCTGGAGCTATGTAAAGTCTATTGTGCACCGTTTGGTTAAAGCCAAGAATCAAGAGATTGTGCTCAAAGGCCTGACGTACTGCCTGCAATAACTCATTGCTGTGGTTTATATCCAAGTAAATATCCGACAGTTGATAGAGCTCTTGAATTTTCTGTGGACTAGCGTTCTGATAAAGTACCACATTAGGATAACGAAGCATATCTAATAACTTAGAAGACATCTCTGTCACCGCTGCAATACGGAAAGTGACATCAGGCAGTGCTTCTACGATTGCTTCCACTTGCTCAATCTGATCTGAATTAGTCAAGATTAAGGCATCTCGTCTTAGGAAATTATCTCGTTTGAACTGGTAATGGTAACCCAAGTGCACAAACTGATCATGGTATTTCTCGTCAGTCAACTCTAAAGCACGTTCATAAGTCGCCTTGTTTGGAATGATAATCTTCTTGGTGCGCACATCATCACTCTCTAAAATCAACTGCATATTACCTGGAATGGCATCATAGAGAGGTTCTTGCCAAACCAAAACATCTGAGCCAGACTTATCTGGATGATGGAAGGAAACCAAGAAAGGAGTCGCTAGAGTATTAAAGACAATCTGATGCTTATCTAACTCCAAATCTTGCAAAAAGAAGGTAATAAATTCAATCTTATTAGCAAAGTAACGCATAGGTTGACCAGGTAAGGTCAATAAGATATTACCCGTCACATGGTTTTCAAGTAACACCTCCTGACCATTGACATCTTGGTAAACCGTCATCACCGGCTCACTATCTGCACTGTAGGTCGTTGTAGCAAAACAAGCTCCGAAACGATTGTAATGATCAACTTGACGGACTCGACCTTCCAGGTCTTTCCAATCTACTTGCTTAACCAAGCGAGCCTGCATTCCATCAGCATAATGAATAACGGCTCTCTCCTGTGTCATATCCTCAATACGAGCAGACTGATTATTGCCTGAAATTTCCCAAAAAGCTGGAACAGGGACTTGGTTAAAATAGAGAGGTTTTCCATCCTCGTAACCTAGATAATAGGTAAAAGGAGATACCAGACCATCAGGCAGAAAACCATCTGCATCGATGACCACTCCAAGTTGAGAAAGACCAGTAGCTACTAGACTTTCATGTAAATCTTGACTTTCCTGACTATAACGATCATAAAGTTCAATCATGGAGCACCTCCTCTACTGTTTTCTTCCACTTTTCTAAAATTTCTTCGGTTAAGAAACCTTCTGCAATTTGATAAGAATGGGCACGCATAGCTTCCAAACGATTTTCTTGATACAATTGACAAATCTTAGCTTCATAAGCTTGCTTGATTTGGTCTTCTACATGATCAGATGAACTTGGTATCAAATAACCATTTTGCCCATCTTCTATAAAGGTCTGATTACCATAAGGAACATCAAAACCGATTAGGGGTAGACCTGAACCAATAGCTTCCATCAAGGTCAAACCAAAGCCCTCGCTGGTTGAAGCCGTCAAGTAGACCTCATACTGGCTATAAATCTGCGAAAGTTCCGCATGTCCCTTGAGCTGGATATAGTCCTCAGCCTGATGATTTGCAATAATTTCTCTGAGCAGAGAATCTTCTCCACCACTACCATAAATATCAAAGGTTAGTTCAGGTATTTCCTTACGAGCCTCAATGACCGCTTTGACCAACCAGTCGATGTGTTTTTCTTTGGCCAGACGCGAAGCGGTAATTAAAGAAAAGGGCTTACGTCCTTGACTTGACTCGGTCAAGGAATCAATACTTCCTACAGGAATGGTAACAATCTTTGGGCGATGCTGGGTGTATTTGGCAAATTGCTCTTGCAACACTTCATTTTGTCTATCTGTGGATACGATAAAGAAATCAACCTTATCTGCATTGGTAAACTGGTAGTCATAATAGTTATTCCAAAGGATATAGTCCTCATTTGTAGCATTTTCACTATAATGCTCCGCGTGAACGACTACCGCTAGATGCGCGGCCTGTGCTTCCTCAAACACAACCTGACCAATGCCTGTCTCCCTATCAAGAATAACCAAATCAGACTTGTTCAAATTCAAGGATTTCATAAAAGCACGCATGAAAGCTTGCTTTCCATAGAAAATTTTATCCTTAAAACGATAAACTTCTTCCTTACCTTGATTCATCAAGATATCATAAGCTGGAATTCCGTCTTCATTGTAAAAAGTTCGTTGGTATAGTACTGCAACATTGTCCTTGGGAGCAAAGTATTCGCTACAATAACGCGTATAAGAAAAGTAATCTTTCCGAATCAGGTTCCCCTTAAAAACATACTCGACATGTTGAACCAAGTCCTTGTTTTCATCCACCAAATAACAGGTGACAAACTTATCTTGGTCAGAAAAGAAGATACGCAAAATCTTGCCATTTTTTTCTCTGTGACTTTCTTCACCACCAAAGTAAGCCAAGACAACATCCACTGTCATGCTAGTCGGCGCAATCTTGATATCTGTGAAATGATTATAAAGCCAGATAACTTGCTCATCATCAAGACCAATATTGTCTGTCAGATGCTGAATATTATCGGCTAAAATCATATCTGTAAAGATAAACTTAGAGGACAGATTTAATTTCCGAAAAACACCAGCACGATAGGCTTGTGCGTATTCAACACCGCTACTAGCCCATCCAAGTCCTAAATTTATATTGTAAATTGTCATATTTTCTCCTCTTATGGAAAATGAGTCACGATTTCACCTTTTGGAGTGACCTCAACCAGCCCCATCAGGAGATTCCGTACCATATCAGCACGAATCTGCTCTTTCATCGTTTCAAAACCTGCATAGGCTTCTTGATAATATTCTACAATTGGATTTTTCTGTGCAGCAGATTGGCCACCGATAGCCATAGATAATTGTTGTAGATAGTCTACTTGCTCCACCCAGTTATCATCGATAGCCTTAAGTAGAGAGAGTCGTAAATACTGTTCATACAAGTCGTGTTTCTCCAGTAATTCCTTCTTTTCAGAGAGTTCTCTATTCACAACTTGTCGAATAAAAGAGCGGACTTGTTTCTGATTAGATAGGTTTAGATTATCTGGAATCTCCTTTACATGGAAACTGATATTGGTAACAATAAAGTGAAATAACAATTCACGACTGGCATAGTGTTCAGACGCTACCTCATCAGTATATCTCTCAATGATATCCACAACTACATCTTCTAAGTCACGAGAACCATCAATTAGACGATTGCGTTCCTTGTAAACCATATCACGTTGGATATTCATGCTCTCAGCATACTCTAAGGTCTGACGACGGGCAGTTCGACCAGCGCTGTCACTAGCGTGTTGCGCCCTTTCAACCAGATTACGATACTTACGACCTTTGAGAATTTCTGGTTGCGTCATATCTTGAACGTGATAATCTTTATACTTCTTGTGAACCCAAGGTGGACCAAATTTCTTAATAACGTCGTCTTCCAGAGATACAAAAAACTTACTCATACCTGGATCTCCCTGACGACCAGAACGTCCACGGATTTGAAGGTCAATCCGCTGACTTTCCATTCGCTCTGTTCCAATGACAATCAAGCCACCAAGTTCTGCAACTCCCTTACCAAGTTTAATATCTGTACCGCGTCCGGCCATAGATGTTGCAACTGTTACTGCTCCCATCTGACCTGATTCCGCGATGATTTGAGCCTCACGCGCAGCATTATTGGCATTTAAAACATTATGGGCAATCCCTTCACGAAGCAAGAGAGATGAATAAAGCTGGGACATCTCCACTGAACCTACAAAAACCAATAACGGATTTCCTTTAGCATGATAATCTTTGATATACTCTAAAGACGCATAGACTTTCTCTGGTAAAGTCACATAGAGATTATCGGGATAATCAATCCGTTGCTTAGGACGATTGGTTGGGATCCGAATAACAGCCATATTATAAGTCTCAAGAAATTCTTTTTCTGCTACCTTTCCTGTCCCCGTCATCCCAGATACTTTTTTAAACATCTTAAAGAGACTCTGATAGGTAATGGAAGCCATGGCTCTCGTTTCAGGAGACAACTTCACATGTTCCTTGGCTTCAATGGCCTGATGGAGTCCTCCCTGCAGTTTGGTCATCTCCATTAAACGACCAGTCCCCTTATCCACCAATACCATCTCATTTTCACGAATGATATAGTCCTTATCTTTGGTAAAGAGTTTATGGGCTCGAATCGCATAAACTAAATGACGAGCAAAGGACGCATGTTCTTCCTTGTATAAATTATCAATCCCTAGAAAATTCTCAGCAGACTTAGCACCCTTAGTAGTCAGCCAAACCTCCTCTTTCTCCTCTTTAAAGATATAATCCTCTCCTTCGACCAACGTTGTTACCAGCGTATCAATAATAGCATAGTAATTAGACTGAACACGAGGAGAACCTGCAATAATCAGAGGAGTTTGTGCACTATCAAGCAAGATGTCATCAATTTCATCAATAATCACATAGTTAAACGGTCGTAAAAACTTACCTTCTTCATTCGAGGCCAGATTATCATTTAAGTAATCAAAACCTAGATTACTATTGGTTGTGTAAATGATATCCGAAGCATAGATAAGCTTCTTTTCTTTAGCTTTCATTTCTTTCTTTGGATTATCCGTAAATGGTACCCCAATGGTCAATCCTAGGAAACGATAAACTTGGCCCATTTCCTCGGCATCACGCTTTGATAAATACACATTAGGCGTCACAACCATCACTCCTTCTCCCGAAAGAGCGTTCAAATAAACCGGCATGGTTGCTGTCAAAGTCTTACCTTCCCCCGTATTCATCTCAGCAACTTTTCCATAGTGCATGACAATAGCCCCCATGACTTGAACATCATAGGGAAACATCCCTAAAATCCGCTTGTCTGCTTCACGCACAACAGCAAAAGCTTCTACTAAAAGGTTATCTAGACTTTCTCCCTTGGAAAGACGCTGACGAAACTCCACTGTTTTAGCGACCAATTCTTGATCTGAAAGAGAGGACATCTTGCCTTTTAAGCTATTGATCCTCTTTAAAATCTTTTTTACTTTCCTAAGCTGGAAATCTTGACCTAAACCTCTAAACACTTCTGATCTCCTTGATAGAAAAATGATAAAAAGTTATGGATTCAAAACCAGCACTTAAAAGAGAAACTTGATAAGTATAACTATCTTCTGGATAAGTAAATATGAAATCTTTCACTTTTTCTACCTTTTCTTCTAAAATATCACCATAGCGGTCAAAAAAAGTTATCTTGGTATAAACTCCATTTTCAGGCTGACAATCAAAAACCAGTGATAGTTGATACTTCTGATTTCTTTTTAGTAAAGGAAGCTGGGGCTGAGTCCGTGCAGCCTGGTAATTGACACTAGAAAACCAAGTCTTGAGAATTTCACCAGATGGCAATAGAGGATTATAAAGACGGACACTTTTGTCAGGGTAATAAGATACAGTTGATCCGTACATATAAGTCCCGCCAACTTCTCCCCAATGAATAGACTGTCTCTGTGTGATAATCATTCTTTCTCCCTTCCAAAATCACTTGCTAGTACCATTCGATAAAAGTGAAGAAACCAAGCAATATTGGTATCTGTATCATCATTGTGTCGTCCAGCAGTTCCTTTAGACAAAATCTTGGCACCTGTATTACACAAATAAGTGACTAGTTTCTCATAAGCCTGAGGATCCATTTCTTCATCCTTCATATAGGACAAACCAAAGGTTGTCTTTGAAAAATTTGCTTGTTTAAAGATTTTCCAAAAACGCTGATCCAACTCCATCATATCTTGAGAACTTGTCCCACCTGTATGGTGAATTAAGCAATCAAAAGCTAAGTTAGAGACACCCGGTGCATCCAAACGACCACGGCTAGCTATGGTTCCTAAATTAGCCAAGGGCTTACCGACTATGATGGCATGAGGTTCAAAAAAAGCACCATAATAGAGAGCCGGAAATGTTCCCATAGAAAGACCTGATAAAATCAAATCCTTGCGATCAAAGCCTAAATAATCAAGATAGTGAGCAATCGTCTCTTTGACCTTTCCCTCTAGCTCATCTGTTCCTAGATAAAAAGCTCCCCCTTCTAAACGTGGATCAGAAAATAAAATGAAGGGACATCCTAGGGTTTTCATCATAAAGTAGCCCTCGAATCCTTCTGCAGGTCGATAACCTGAAAAATAGACAGCTAAAGGCGGTTTAAAATCACCCGGATGGAAGAAATAGTTTATTTCATCACGCTTGGAATCATGTAGGATATTTCCACCAAGTACAAACTTACCAAATTGTTTTCGACTCCAACGTTGGTGAAGATTACCCAGTTTGATAGTTCCATGACCTCTTGCTTCAACAGATAAAAATAGTAAAAAATTAGTATCTATACTATCTATAACGATAGCTTTTTCCAAATCTGCTTCAGTATAAACTTCTTCTTCAAAAAAATGGTCTATATTCCCTTCAATTATCTTTCGGACTATAAATCTAAACTCACAATTCCCCTGTTTTTCATACTCTAGCCATAATTCTATAGGCAAATTTTTATAAACCATAAAATTATGAGACCAACAGGCCAATTGATGAAAGTTCGTTCCAAAATCACCTTCTATCATTACATGCTCCAATCCTTGATAAGATATAGAGCCTTCAAAAGAAGAATGAATTTGAATATTTGACGGAAATAGTTTATCCCCATATCCCCCACTAAAAAGAGAAGTTGATAGGTCCTGCAATAAAGCCTGCGGATCCGAAAAATCTACGGGCTGTGCACATTGTTTTTTTAATATATCTAAAAGAAGGGGATCTGTCGTCTTAAAATCCTGATTATAAAAAAGACTATGAGGTTCGAAAAAATCGGTAAACTCAAGGACATCTGTTAAAGAGTTACCATCTTCAATCAAAACAGCTTGAAAACGACTGATAGTATCTATCTCGATCATCTTGCGCAATGCCTTGGAAGACCGAGGGCAAACAAAATACCAGTCCATATTTTCTGGGATTTCATATTGATGAGACCAGTTATCAAGTCCTATTTGTAAAATTTTAAGACCTTTTGACATGTCGAGCCTCCTCTGTCCATTTTTTTAACTTTTCAATAAATTGTTGTCCAGTGTGCTCCTTAATCTTATCAATCGAATAAATCAAGGACTCATTCCACTCTTTCAACCTATCTGTGAAATAATGTGCAGCCTTAGAAAATTCTGTCATATCTGCTAACAAATAACCATTTTTTAAATGTTCAACATAGACAGTTTCAACTAGGTTGATTTGAGGAATTCCTGCACTAATACCAGCTATCTGTGTGTAGAGATGAGGCTGTCTATTTAAATCCACAATCAAACGGACAAATTCTAGTGTTTTTATCAAATCTAACTCATCATTCAAGTTGACAAACTGTAACCGTAAGTCCTGGTGTTGATTTTCTTCCAGAGGATTTTCTGCATCACCATAATCAAACGCCTTTCCCAGACTTTCGAATTGAATGTTTTCTTGGATGAAAGACTCAACAATCCCTTCCACCTCATTCATCTGCTCCTGACTAGCAGCAAAGGCTCCAAAAATCACCTCAGTATCTTTATTTTCAGCGACAAAGGACAAGACCTGAAGTAAAGCTTGATTATCAAGCCCCTGTTCAAAATCCAGTTGATAATATATGATGGATTCTTTCTTAGTTTGACTTCTCCCCAATCGTAATCGGGTGTCAAATGATGATAAATGATAAAATTGATGCATTCGTTCAGGATACAACTCCTGCAACAATCGTAAACTATCCTCTCTATCTACCAAAATCAAATCTGATTTTTCAAAAGTTGAATCTAAATCTCTAAAGGTATCTTGAGGATTACGCCCAATGAAAAGACTCAACAGTTTCGGATTTTTCTTAGGTAATCGGTCTAAGACCAGCTGGTCATGGTGAGGATGAGAAGGAAGCATAAAAATATCCTGATCCTTCACATATTTTTGCAGATAATTCTCAAAAAATTCTGCCACCAAGTCTCCCATGTTTTGGTAGATAAGCGATTTAAATCGATAACCAAAAATTGGATTGATTTCTACCCGTCCGCCTTCTTTTAAACGCTCTCTAAATTGCCACACTCCCTTGGGATTCAGATATTCTTGATAAGCCTCTTGCCCATCTTCAAAAAAGATAACACTCGATACAAATCCACGATCATCCATGATATAGTGCATATGTATTTGACCATTCGGTTCAAAATACTGTATATCACTGATGAAGCCTTCAACCCCATGTTCAACCTTAGCAAATTTCTTCCCATTTTTTTGAACGATAATCGTAAAGGGACTATAAATAAATTCACAGTCATCATCCCACTCAATATCTCGAATGCTTAACACTTGGGTATGGGGATTATGAAAATCTTGCATAACATCAAAAACGGAATAAGTATCCGTTTCTAACACACCATGTCTATGTAGAAAATAACGTAGATGAGGCTGATAAGCTAATACTAATAGACGAGAATCTATATCTTGATCTTGAAAGAGTCGAATCTGATGAAAGGTATCATCAAATTCAAAACGAAAACGAGAAAAATACCATGGAGTGATAGTTGCATGCCATGTTCTTTCTGAACCATACCAAGCTGGAATAAAATAATACATAAAAGTCTCCTAAATCAAAGGTTTATAGGTTTCATTTAACCTTAAAGCCTTGACCTCGTCTCTAATCGTAAAAATCATGCCCCCAAACATCATAAACAAACCTGGAATCATTGCTAATCTTAATAACTTTTCATCAAATAAAACAAAAAGCATAGGACCACCTGCCAAAATCACATTAAAGAGACCACCTATGACTGAGAAACGAAGGACCAATCGATTAATAAATCGACTAGTGTCCTCTCCTGGATAAATTCCATAAATGTATTCTCCAGATTTTTTCATGCGGTCTGCAATCTCTTCTCCATTCATAGTCACAAAAGCAAAAATGATACTAAATAAAAATAAGACCGAAATGTAAACATAGACCCACAACGGCTTTCCAATCATAAATTCCTTTGATAAAGTCTCCAATCCTGAATGATTAGGGAAAATAAATCCCAGCAAGATGAACAGATAAGCTGGTACACTCAGGAAGCTCATCACATACATATAAGGCATCCCACCTGCAGGATTCAGCATGATTTCGAGATAAGAATAGCGTTTAAAACGATTGTGAAGTCCTATCTTATTGACTGGCACTAGATAACGCGCACGATACATAATGGCAAGCAAGTAAGAAAAGATAATGGTCATAAAAACAAGTAAGACAACAATCCCTGTAGGGATATGAACCGTTTGAAATGTTTCAATAACATCCTGAGGGATATTTAAAACAATGCTGGATAGAAGGATTACAATAGAACCCCCAATCCCCGTACTAGCATTTAAATCTGACAACCAAACAAGAAAAAATGTTCCTGCTATTAGTAATAAAGTATTCATAAGCATAACCAAGACCGAAGAATAGGATGCTTGTATCGGTAAACTAAGAGAAATTGCCAAGGATTGAATAATAGCAATCAGCAAGGTCAGATACATTTTTCGACGATCTTGAATTTCAATCGCTGTAGAACTTAGCCCCAATTTTTTAGAATAAGAAAACATCTGCCACAAAATCATAGCTGACATCCAAGGGGATAGTCCAACAGAAAAAATTGACAAACTTCTTAGGTTTCCACCTGTTAGGGCGGCTGAGAAGGCTAGATAGGCTGTTGATCCTCCTAAAAAATCTTTACTATTTAGGTCAACAAAAGGTAATGTCAGTCTGCTTCCTACAACATATATAAGAATAAAAAAAAGCGTCATAAATCCTTTTTTTAATACAACAGACGAAAAAAAGTTTTTCAAAACTTATCCTCTCAATCTCCTAATTCTTTGTTTTTTGTAAAATTCATTTTAAACTATTCTGATACTTTTAAAAATACTATTTAATATTTTTATCTTGTTTATTTCAGTATTAAAAAATAACAGTTTATGATAATCAAAAAAGCTATGCATCTTTTACATAGAAAATGTTCTCAAATCGATGAAGAACTCTGTTCTAATAGCGTATATAACGAATATATTTTTACAGAAATACTATTGCTATTATAACAAAAAAAGCAGAAAAAATCTGCTTATAACTCCCTAGGGCACTAATGAAAGAATACTACGTTAGTGAATGAAATAGATTATTTTTTATTCACTATTAGCTCATTGAACACCCTTGATTTTTAATTATTATCTATAAGGTCTAATATTTCTGTATATCTCCTAAAAATTTCTGTATCTTGTAATCCTTCTTCTTTAGCCTGTGCATATCTCCATCTCAAACACCCTAAAACATTATCCTTTTCCTCCACATAATTCCAACCCTTTATAGTATAAATTGCTAATCTTTCTAACAAGCATTCTAATACATCGGTTAGCAGTTTTTCATTGACACTACTTCCAACACTCTCTATGCCTTCCCTATGATAGTAAATTTCTTTGTGAATATATGTAACAAGATTTGATTGAAAAAATAATTTATAATTTGTCCAAGAATCTTCTATTGATTTTCCTTTAGGAAACCGAATATGTTTAAATAAACGTCTATTAAATAAAATTCCCCAACTGGTAATAAAAATATAGCCATTTAATTCTAGAGATGGTAATTCCAGAACTAGTTCTTTCCCAGTATAGGTCCTTTCATAATAGTCATCCCAGATATGAACATGATAGTGCCTATCCTCTTCATTATAGATCGTATAATGAGCCACTACAGTATCTGCATGTGTCCTTTTAGCAACATGATATAAATCTTCTACATAAGTAGCAGCTAGCCAATCATCTGAGTCAACAAATGATAGATATTCTCCACTCGCTCGACCAATACCAAAATTTCTCGCATCAGAAGCTCCACCATTTTCCTTTTTAATATATCGAAATCTGCTGTCTCTAGCGGCATATTCCTGACAAATCTTACCCGAATCATCTGTCGAACCATCATCTATCAATAAAACTTCTATATTTGAATAAGTTTGATTTTCAATACTATCTAAACACATTCGAAGATACTTTTCAACATTATAAATGGGGACAATAATACTGATTAAATCATTTTTTTGCTCTAGTAAAAAGGGGTACTCTTTTCGTTTTGCCAACTCTAACTTTTCTCGTACTTTATCTGCTTCCTCTAAAACTTGATGTTCTTCCAACTGTCCCAACATTCTCTGCAAGACATAGTCATACATGTTAAGTGAATGCTGAATATTGATCCCTTCTATATCCTTTGTTGCTCTTATTCTCTCTTCAAGCGCATCTATATAATCTAAATGCTTGAGAGAAAAAACACTTGACAAGCCTGAAGGATTCATACGATAAACATAGGAAGCATTATTAAAAACGTGAATATTAGTGGCTTTCATATAGAGTTTCCAAATTAAAAATTGGTCCTCAGCATATTTTCCATAAGGAAAACGAAGCTCATTGAACAAATCTCGTTTAAATAGTTTTCCCCAAGCAGTAGAAAAAGTTAAAAATGGAACATCCAGCATAGAATCTAAAACTTGAATCGCTTGTGCTGATGTGAAAGAAATCAAGGAGTCACTCTTAAAATGATCATTGTAAAAATAGAAATCAGAACCATCAAAACGGCAATAGCCTCCAATTAAGATATCAGAATCACTAAGGAGACTCGCTTGATATAATTTTTCTAGATAGTTTTCAAAGAGAAAATCATCTGCATCTAGAAAGGTGATATAGGCTCCCTGCGCCCTATCCAGTCCATAGTTTCTCGCATCAGATAAGCCACCATTTTCCTTTTCAAAATATCGGAAACGGCTATCACATTCTACATACGCTTGACAGATGGTTACTGAACTATCTGTCGATCCATCATTCACCATCAAAACTTCAAAATCCTTAAAGGTTTGCGACAATACACTATCCAAACATGATTTCAGATAGTTCTCTGCATTATAGATTGGTACAATGATTGATATCATTTCGGTTTTCAATAGATGCCTCACTTTCGTACTATTTCTCTTTAAAATTCTCAATACTTGTCTACGTACTTTTATTCTTATTTATCTAAATTTAGTAGCCACAATTGATCCTCTATTTTTTTATAGGTGGTCGTATCAGACATATCCCATACCGTTCCCATATTATACTTCATCCACTGTAATAAACCGATGTGATGTTTTCTAGCTTCCGTCAAATCAATTCCTGCCAAAGCAAGGGTAAGTAAACGACCTTCTGAAACTTCTAAACTTTGACAAATAGGTTCCTCCCCTGGTGCTTTAGAAGCACTATCTCCACGGTCACGATAACAATATGGGGCTTTATGAAGATAGATAATACGTTCAGAAATCAAAAATAATTTATACATTAAATCAAAATCTTCTGCCCAAGATATGTCTTCGGAAAAACAAAGGCGGTCAAACAGAGATTTTTTAAATAATTTACTCCAAGAGCTCCCCCAAGCTATATCTGTACCAAAGGTTGAAAACATATAGTTAAAAAAGGAATCATTGGGTTGAAATACAAGAGGTTCATTTGTTTCAGCGACATGAAATAAAAACATTGCATCCTCTTCACGAAAAGTATAGTAATTTGCAACAACAATATCTGCATCCTGTTCCTTTATCGACTTATAAAAATTTCCAAATAATTTGGTTCAACCCAATCATCCGAATCAATAAATGTAATGTACTCACCCCTCGAATGTTTGATTCCAAAATTACGAGCTGAAGAAACTCCACCGTTTTCTTTTTCAAAATAACGGATTCTGTCATCTTTTTCCACATACTCTTGACAAATCTGAGCTGAAGCATCAGTAGATCCATCATTTATTAAAAGCAATTCAAAATAAGGAAAAGATTGTTCTATTATACTATCTAAGCATTTTCTGAGATAGGACTCCACATTATAGATGGGAATAATGATACTGATTGTTTCTAGCATTCTATTTCCTTTGCTTCCTTAACTCTTATTAGAAGAGATAAGTTGTAAATTTTCCTTAATATGACGATATGTTTCTGTATCTTCCATGCCCCATACCATTCTCATATTGTATTCAGTAATTTCTAAAAATGTTCTATATCGATCAAAATGTTTCGTCACATCATATCCCATAATAGCTAAAAGAGCTAGTCTCTCTGCTACATGATTTAATTGAGCTGTGACAAGTGGATATATTTTGCTCTTTGATATTCCAGAGTCATTTTCTCTATAAATATAAGTATCTTTATGAACATATACAATTTTATCTACTTGAGTATACATTTTATAGATTAGTGCAACATCCTCACCTATTACACCTTTGGGAAAGCGTAAAAATGAAAATACACTTTTCTTATATAAGCTACCCCAGATGGTAGAAAAAGATAAATCATTTCTTTCAAGAAATGATAAATCATCAATCAATTCTTCTGAAGTATAGGTTTTTTCATAATATTCTCCGAATGTATGAAGATAGAAAGTCGCAGTGGAGGTTTGATAATTAGCATAGTTTGCGATAGAGATGTCTGCATCATTGTTTACTAATGCATTATAAAGAATAGTCAGATGTGATGTGTCTAAAAAATCATCTGAATCAACAAAAGTAAGATATTCTCCTTGCGCCTGTTCAATTCCATAATTTCGAGCATCCGAAAGACCGCCATTTTCTTTTTCAAAATAACGAATACGTGCATCTTTTTCGGCGTATTCTTGACAAATTAGGCCTGAGCTATCTGTCGAACCATCATTTACAAGAATAACTTCATAATTGCTAAAGGTCTGCTCTAGAATGCTATCTAAGCATTGTTTAAGATACTCTTCGACATTGTAAACCGGCACGATAACACTGATTAATTGATTTCCCATTTCTCACTCTCTTTTATTTTCTAAAAATAGGTAGTCGCCATTCTCAGCATGTTCCAACTTTTCGCGCACTGTTGCTTCTTCTTGGACAAATTCTGTTCCCTCTAACATGGATAAATTTCTCTTTAAAGCAAATTTATACTGATTAAAGGCTAATTCCATCGGATATTCTAGCTCAGGCATCTCCATCAAGGTTTCAATACGCTCCTCAATCGCTTCTATAAAATCTAAATGAGATAAGTTGTAGTTCTGAGTCAGTCCTTTAAAATTGATTCTGTAGGCATAAATATCTGAATCATACCGAGTCATCTTTTCACTTGCTAGATAGAGTTTCCACATAATGAACTGGTCTTCTGCATATTTCCCCTTAGGAAAGCGAATTTTATCAAATAAATGCTTTTTGAATAATTTCCCCCAAACTGCAGAATAGCGGAGGAGGGTATAATCCTCCATGCTATCCATACCTTGTATAGCATCTCTCGCATTGAGCGGAAACAGTAGTTCGTCTTCTTTTGGTTTTGGATAAAAATAAAACATACCTTCTTCAAAACGACAAAATGATCCTACGACAATATCTGCTTCAGTTAGTTGACTTGCATAATACAGATTCTCAATACTCTTCTCAAACATAAAGTCATCTGGATCACAGAAAAAGATATAATCACCCGTCGCAATATCTAATCCTGCATTTCGAGCATCCGACTGTCCACCATTTTCCTTATCAAGAAAGATAAAACGAGAATCATCTTCTGTCAATTTCTTTGCAATAGTGATACTATCATCAAGACTACCATCGTTGACAATGATAACCTCTATATTCGTATAGGTCTGTATCAAAATATTATTAATACAATGTTCAATGTATTCCTCTACATTGTATACAGGAATAATAACCGAAATCAATGGAACATCCATATATTTATACCTCTCTACTTAGTCAAATCAGCAACAATTTGATTATTATAGTTTTCATCCTCTATAAATTCAATCCCTTGGTCAAAATTAAATTCTGCTGTATGCTTATGTTTTAACTGTACCTTTGTCTCTGCTCCCATTTGCATCCATTCATATTCAGAATCAATATGGCCAAGGTCTAAGGCACGATACCCTAATCTAGACAACCGATAAGCCAATATTTTGGCTGTTGGACCAAGCATCAGTAAAATTAGTCGTCCCGTCGCATGATTTAAAATGGATTGTTGAATAACATCCACCTTTGAAAAAGCATGGTGGGAAGGGCAAATAATACGTTTTATAGAGCGAACATTGTTAAATAAATCATTACCAACTCCTGCTCGTGTAGTCGCTCCCTCTACAATGAGTATATCCTCATCTGCAAATAAAGCCTTGATTTTTTCAAATTGGGTAGTAGCTGGACTCTTATCTTTGTTATCAATATAAAATCTTGAAATCCAGGTTGACCCATATTTCTTAGCCTGACAAATCTCTTTGAAAAACCTTCCATGATAATCTAACTCATTTTTCCAAAAATTTTCTGAATCTTTATTTTGGAGAAAATTTCCCTTAAAAATTTCAAAAATTTCTGGTAAGCACACAAGTACATTATCTTCCTTATCTGCATTTATCAAAATTTCTCTCATTTCTTGAGCTAAGTCTTCTTGATACTCCTGATATGCGATACTATTGCCGTTTATCAAGCTAAACTCACCATCTCCAAATCGAACCAAGGATTTATCCGTTGCTAAAAGCTCATCCAAGGTCTCATCAATCGACATGACTGTAATATTAAACAATTCTTCCTGTTTAAAAGCCTGACTAAATCTCTCTGCCCCAATTTCAGAAAATAAGCGAATCGCATCCTCCATCTTTTCAATTTCTTTTCTCAGAAATAAATACTGAGGCACCTTTCCCTTATGCGTAGCATAGAATGAAAAAATAGGTTTATTCAGCTCTCCCATGCTTCTTAAAATGGTTTCATCTACTTCTCCATAATTGATATTCAGATAAGCATCTATACCCTTAAATAGTTCCTCCAAGGTAGCTGTAGTGCACTCTGGGTGCAGATAAATATTCTCAAACTGTCCCAATGAATTTAAATATGAGCCTACAGCTGTATAAGCTGCTATATGAAAGCGATGTTCTGGAAATGTTGTTGCTAAATGTTCAATGCCTTCAAAGCTCTCTGTTGTTGTAAAAGTAAAGAAATCAAGACCTTGTTTCTTATCCGTTACAAAGCTGAAACTATCTAGATGATGGGCTAGCAATTGTTGAAAGTCAAGATGATAGAAATCCCACCACTTTTCGCGAAATCTATAGGAGACTGAACTATTCCACGGCTTTCTATTTGTTGTATAGTGAATAACAATCGGATCATATTCTAGATTAAAATGTTCCTGCCAATTATTATAAAAAGCAACCAAATCATACCCTACTTGAACATTGTAACGCTTAGCTAATTCTAAACAATTATCTTGAAATAACTGATTAAAAATCGACTGAGAATTCTTAAAATCTTCTAACTCTAATTGTTCATTTTTCTTATTTGAACAAATCTCTAGACATTGTTCCGAAATACCTAATTTTCTCCATTTTGCAACATCTATAAGCAAAACACCAGTATTATAACTTCCATCTATATCTCTCACAGCAGCAACTGGAAAACCACTTAAATCTATTGAAAAAATAGACTTTAAATCACCATTTATAACAGTATCACTATCAATATAGAGAACCTTCTCTCTATCCACTAAATCTGCTATAAAATATTTGACATAAGCAATTAGACTGCTATGGTTTGAAATTCCTAATTTACAAGATATTTTTTCCGTATCAAACGGAATACTGTGTAAATCTCCTCCCAACATTTTTACAATACGTCTCATTTTTCTAAACCAGTCAGGCATAATACCTTGATTAATGACGTAAAAATCAACTGCTTTATTGTAATACATGATGGATTTCATGGTCACAGTTAATTGTTCTGTATAGGCCTGATTAGCAATCAAAACGATTGCAAGTCTTTCTGATGTCATTTCTCCTCCGAAATTCCAGGAATTTATACTATTCTTCACTCAAGTCTGCAACAATCTGACTCAAGTATTCTGGATCCTCTATTAGCTCTATTTCAGTATCTAGATTGTATTCTGCAGTATGTTTATTGTGTAATAAAACCTTATTTTCAGCTCCCATCTGCATCCACTCATACTCAGAATCAACATGTCCGATATCAATGGCCTGCATACCCTTAATAGAAAGCTGATAGGCTAAAACCTTAGCTGTAGGACCTAGCATTAACAAAACCAAACGTCCATCAGCATGGTTTATTATTGCTTCCATTATCTCATTTTTCTTATCATAAGCATGGCGAGATGGGCAAATAATTCGCTTAATGCTCTTAGCCCCATCGAACAAATCATTTCCTACCCCAGATCTAGAAGCATAGCCTTCTACGATAAGGATATCTCTTCCTTCCCATAGTTTTTTTAACTTTTCAAATTGAGATTTTGCTTTTGATTTATCTAAAAAATCAATATAAGGTCTAGAAATAAAAGTTGAGCCGTACCAAGTATTTTTACAATAATCTAGATAAAATTCCTCATAATCCTCTAGATATTGTCTCCAAAAAGCTAGAGCATCTGGAACAAAAGAGAAACGGGTTTTTAAACCTTCTTGTAAACCAATAACTAATGTAGGACTGCTCTCTTGATTAAAAATAAATTTCAATTCTTCGGCAAGATTAGGATCATATTTCTGGTAATTAATAGATTGGCCTAGCATGATTGCAGCCTCGCCATCACCAAATCGAGCTATTGAAGATTGATGCTCCAGAATATAATCAAGCGTTTCATCTATAGTTTGCACTTCAAAATCAAATGATTTATTGGGCAATTGTTTTGTTTCAGCATAATTCCTAATTGCAGCTACCATAGCATCAACATTTTTTATAGAAAATAGATATTGCCCTCTTTCTCCATTTTGCGTTTTATAAAAAGCAAAACAAGGAATATTTTTTTCTAATAAGCCATTAAATATACCATCTACTTCCCCACCATAATTAATATCCAAATATAGATCAGCTTTATCCAGTATTTTCTCAATTTGTTCAGAATCCGAAGCCGGATATAGATAGACATTTTCTTTCTCAGCTAAATTAGTTAAACGTGGCCCCATCACAGTTCTTGCAGCAATACTAAAATCACATTCAGGAAGATGTTCTACCAGATATTCAATCTGTTCTAAATCCTGACTATTGGTAACTGTGAGGAGTTGCAAGCCTCGTAGTGCAGGATTTTTTTTTATCCCTATTTCAAAAACTGCTTGCAATAAGAACTGTTTTGCAAAAAAACCTTGACTTAGTAAAAAGGAAAAATAACCTACTCTACTACACATTTGGAGATAGGCTTCTTCTGATAGTTGTTCCACTAAATTGCTTGCTTCCTCTAAGTTATCAACTACAAAGCCCAATCCTTGCTCTACTATAAAGTCCGAGTTAGACAAGGTAGCAGGAATAATAACAGGAATGCCTGCCGCTAAATAAGTACTCAACTTATAAGAAACATTCATACTATAATAATCTATATTTTGTTCCTCATTTTGATGTGTAGTCCAAACTAGCCCAAATCCGCCTCTTGATAACTTTAGGAGCATTTCTTCATCAGTCTTCCAACCCACAATATGAACTTGATTTGACAAAGAAAGCTGTTCTTCATTTGAAAATACAGTTAGGGGAACTGTCCCCTCCCAAGTTTTTAATTCTGGAAAACGGCTTAAATTTCCTGCAAAATAGATTTCTTTTTTAAATATAGGTTCATGTAAGTCCAAATCATGAGGATGATCCCACATTCTTTGAAAAATAATTTTTTTAACATTCAGGCCATTTTGAAGCAGTTTCTCTTTCATAGCTTCTGATGGTAAGATGATACTATCTGCCATGTTGTATAGATTGATGTAATCCTGCATCAGAAATTCATTTGCTTTAAACATCAGGGGAATCACATCATGAACAAATATAATAATTTTCACATTGAGAAGTTTCAACTTACTTAAAAATTCTCTTTCAAACTCTATACCATTCCAAGTTGGAGTCTGAAAAACCACTACATCTCCCATTGAAACACTTGCTAGAATCCCGTCTAATCTTCTACTTCTCTCTTCTACAGTTTCAGCTGATGCATGGTAAAAATAAATCCCTAACTCTCTAAATCCTAGTTGACTAGCTATCTTTTGAACAGCATTTTGAGCAATGGTTGCTGTACTTTCTCGAGCCATCCCATATAGATTGGTAATATGTAATTTCATTATTCTTCACTTTCTGATAATTTATTGGCTGTCGATATAGATTGACTATTAAACCAAAGTGTTTATCCTAATATAATTACTTCATATTGGAAAACGTTGCAGTTCTATTTTTTAGTCAGCACCTTGCAATAAGTAAATTGTTTCATTAATCCATCTCATGGTTTCAGTCGAGTCTAATTCTACGTTTTCTAGCCATTTTTTCTTTTCATGAAGTTTCTTCAAACATTCATCTACATATCCTTTTGTCTCTATCCCTCTTGATGAAAGGAGTGCGATAAAGTTCAAGCGTTGCTGGATATCACTTCTAACAGCATCTAAAGTTAAATGTTTTGAAATTCTCTCATCTGTACGATAATTATATGTATCCTTATTAACATAAACAACTCTATCAGATACCATATATATTTTAAACCAAAATTCCATATCCTCTCCAAATGTAGTCGCTACATTAAAAGCAATATTTTCTAGCATGTTTCTATGAACCAATTTACCACTAACAAAACGATAAGAATTATCAAAACCATCTAAAGACAATAACTCATCCATAAACTTTTTATTTGTAAATACTTTTTTATCGTAACCTCTTTGAAATGCATGTACATACCAACAATTGTCTCCCATTTCAAATCTCTTATATGTA
This sequence comes from uncultured Streptococcus sp., assembly GCA_963521035.1. Classification (GTDB taxonomy): domain Bacteria; phylum Bacillota; class Bacilli; order Lactobacillales; family Streptococcaceae; genus Streptococcus. Next base: position 4,849 of record CAUQTL010000002.1, on the reverse strand, counting down.
GAAACTGCTATATCAGCATTCTCCTTAATAAGTTCATCGTAAAGTGTCTCCACATAATCCGACTCTACCCAATCATCCGAATCAATAAAAGTAATATACTCTCCTTTAGAATGCTCAATTCCCAAATTTCGTGCAGAGGATACCCCACCATTTTCCTTTTCAAAATAACGAAAACGAGAATCCTTCTCGACATACTCTCTACAAATATCAGCAGAATGATCTGGCGAACCGTCATTTATTAGTAAACACTCAAAATTTTGATAAGTCTGACTCATAATACTATCTAAACATTCTCTCAAATATTTTTCCACATTGTAAACTGGAACTATAATACTAATTAAGGATTTACTTTCATAATCTGCCATTTTAGATAATAGTTTTTGTTTTTCTTGTTTGTATAGCTGTTTATACTGAGTATTCTCTGGTACAAATTCCATGTCATGATAATTTAAATGAAGATATTTTAGTTTTTCAACTAATAATTTCGTTCTATCACTCTCATCTTTAAAAAACAAGTCATACTTTTCGAATATCTTAAACACATCTAATTTTTCTTCTGAAAACTCATTAGTAGTGATTGAATTTGGACGAATCCTGTAACCATAGATAACTTTTGGTAATTTAATCCACTTTTTTGAACCACTTACCAACTCCGGCACAACTGCTAAATCTTCAAATATCCAGCCCTTTGGAAAAAAATCTTCTGTTAATAAACTTTTTCGAAATAATTTTGGAAAAACACTAACTCTTAGTTCATTCAGTGCCAATTTCCCCAATTTGTCATCCTTGGTTGTCAATATTTGTTTTTCAAAATTATGAGAGATATTATCAACTTTTATTTCATCATGGAAATATTCAATCATTCCTTCTATAATATCAACATCATCTTCGATGTGTTCTATTAAAGTCTCTAAGAAATCAGGATAAATATAATCATCACTATCTACAAAGGCTACAAAAGTAGACTCTTCTCTAATATGACTAATCCCTGTATTTCTAGCCTCACTTAACCCTTTATTAGATTGATTAATTAATTTGAAACGACTATCCATTAGATACTCTTCTGCGATTTGCTGTGAGCTATCTGTAGATCCATCATTAACCATAATGCATTCAAAGTTTTTATATGTTTGTTCACTAATACTAGTCAAACATTGTCGCAAATAATTCTCAACATTGTAGATTGGAACTACAATACTAATTAGTTCATTCCCCATATACTGACTTACCTATATTTCCCGTTTAATCTCTTCTTTTTACACAAAGATTCCCATCATTATAAACCACACTGTTTGATGGAATATCATTGCGTATGAGGCAACCTGCTCCGATAATGGTATTATCACCAATAGTCACCCCTTTTAAAATAGTGACATTACTTCCTATCCAGCAGTCTCTTCCAACTCTAATTGGCGCTGTAGTCCACTGCCATTTTTCGATTGTTTCAGTAGTATAAATATGGTCGTGATCATAAAAACGGACACCTTCCCCCATCATGGTACCTGCACCGATTTCAATTCTTTCCAGACAGTTAAAACTACAAGAGTTATTGATAAAAACACCACCATGCAGTATTACCTTACCAGAAGAGACATGGAAATTTTCAAAATTTCTACAGATGACATTAGTTCCTACAACGAAGTGAGCCCTATCATCAATTTGAAAGACATTCCAAGTCCCATCTTGGATGATTTTTTCTTGATAATTGGTGCCTAGTCTGACTTCATTCAGATACTCTCTCACTCTAGAAACCAATTTATCTGGTATACTTGATAGAAAAACTTCCTGTCCCTGATTTCCATGGACTGTATTGTCAAATGCAAAGACAGGTTTTCCAACCTGTACAAACTTGGAGACAATAGCATCCACTTCTTGAAAGTGATTGATATCTAGTAGGAAATCACACATATTCACTAGAAAATCAATTTGCTGATCAGTTGTAACTGTCATGAGACGAACATTGTATTTTGACTCCAGTACTCCTATCTTTTCAGAAAAGTGTACAGGAGCTGCAATATGAAAACAAATATCTGGTAAGTTTTCTAAAATATATTCTAATTGTTCAATCTGATCACTTACAGTTAAAATTAGTGCATCGCCTAATAGATGTTTTTCCTTCATTTGCTTATTTCTCTTAATTTCTCAATCATTGATTGAACTTGGTCAACAGCATATACTTCCTGACCAACTTCGTAGGATTTGGTGTTTTCAAAGGATAAAATAGGTTTCCCAAGTCTTGCAAATTGATTGAGAATTTCTTCTATTTTTTTACCATGATTAATATCTAAAAGTACTTGACTCGTCTCTACCAATTCTCTATCCAATTCCTCTAAAGATACTGTTCCAGAATAGACAGTAACGTTTGGATACACAACAAGTCTAGAAAGATTCTCACTAACGATAACTCTTGCTGCAATCTTAAATTGTACTTCTGGTAAAGCTACTATTAGCATTTCTAACTGTTCAATTTGATCTGAAGCTGTATAGATTAAGCAAGAAAACGGAACTTTTTGAGGATAAAGATGCAATTTTTTAAGAGAATGTAAATGATGATTTTTCCCTAACTCCGTCCACTCCATGTTATTGTAATACCACCAAACATCACGATATGTCTGGCTAGCATGTACATGCCAAGGCTTTCTCTCTGATAAATAATGGATGATTCCTGGATATTCTTGACCATTTGGAAAACGATAGTTTGCGAAACGTTCATGAATGACAATATGATTATTATCAAAATCTAGTTCTAGCCATTTATTTTCAAAAAGCATATTTAAAATACTTTGATCAGCCTGATCCACCTTATCATGCCATTCATTGGTCAAATCAATCAACTTTTGAGTTATATTCTCTTGCTTCCAAAGAGCATTATTAATCAAGAGAACACCTGCATTAAAGATTTCTCGACCAAAATAGGCTCTGCCTCCAAAATCTCGAATAGCAGCCAAAGGATAGTCCTGTAAATCTGTAGCAAACAAGTCATCTAGATTTTTCGTTACCACTAAATCGCAGTCCAAATAAAGAGCTTTGTCTTCTTTCACGAAATCAGCCACGAAATAACGCAAAAAAACAGTGTAACTGATATCTGTTTTGTAACGTGAAATTTGCTCAGACGTAACCCTGCAATTGATAATTTCTGAATCAAACTTTTCTAATCGCTTATTCAATTGTTTCAACCATTCATTTGGAAAATCACTATTAATCAGATAGAAACGAATAGAGCGATTGTGATAGCAAATGGACTTAATAGTCGTTATGACCTGCTCGACATAGGCATAATTTGCTGCGAGAACAATGGCTTTCTTTTCCTTTTGCTCCTGTATTGATAACTGATTCAAAAGAGTTCTTTTCATTTCAAACTCTTTATACGTTGCTGTGTCAGATAAACCACTAGCTTGACCGTTCGCGAGACTGACTTCCAACATCTGACGATAAACTGCTAAGTGCTTCTCAAGTGGATAACCCATATTAGCTAGTAGAGTAATACGCTCAGACATAGCATCAACCAAGGCATGCATCCACTTTTCTGTCCAAGTGTTTGTAATACTTCCACTTCTCTGGCGATATGCGTACAAACCTTTATTTAAATAAACTACTTTATTTACAGATAAGTACATTTTTTGATTAAAATAACCATCTTCGCCGAGTTTTCCTTTATCAAATCGGAGATAATCAAACAATTTCGCTTTATAGAGCTTGCCCCAAGCAGATATCAAAGCAAAACTCTTCATTTCTTGAGATTCATACAAATTCTCAAAAATAGAAATATTATCATATACTTTCTCATAGTAGGAATTCCCATATATATGGAAATAATATGTCTCCTCATCTTCATTGTAAGAATAATAATTTCCAACCGCAATATCAGCCTGATACTCTACTATTTTTTTATATAGAGTTTCTATATAATCTTGTTCAATCCAATCATCCGAGTCTACAAAAGTCACATAATCTCCGGACATATTATTCAGACCGGTATTTCGTGCGGCAGAAAGACCAGCATTTTCTTGTTCTATATAGATGATTCGGTGATCCATTCCTGAAAATTCTTTACAAATCTCACCTGAAGTATCAGTAGAACCATCATTAACGACAATAATTTCAATATTTTTATATGTTTGAGCCATAATACTATCTAGGCATTTCCTCAGATAGTTTTCCACATTGTATACTGGTACAATGACCGTTATTTTATCATCCACTAGCGCATTTCTCCTTATAGTTATTATACAATTTTTTAGTCAAAATTTCAGCTATATAATAGTAAAACCCCTTGAAAATTCTAATTTTCCAAGGGGTTTCTATTATTTACGCGCGAGGGTTAGTTTAGCCTAAATTTATAGGTTATCTTACTCTTCTTCATCACGTTTACGGCGTTTTGCAACCAATCCAATACCTGTAACAGCTGCTAGAGCTCCAAGTAGTACAGATCCAGTTGATGACTTAGTACCTGTATTTGGTAATTCTTTTTGTGATTTACCTGCTGATTCAGATGTATTTCCAACTTGTGAGTTCGAATGGTTTACTGAATTTGAAACAGAAATCGAAGTACTTGTCGATGCTGAATTTGAAACTGATGTGTTCACTGAGGCTGAGGCTGAAGCTACCGCACTCGTTGACGCTGAAGCTGAGGCCACCGCACTTGTCGATGCTGAGGCTGAGGCCACCGCACTCGTTGAGGCTGATGCTGAGGCCACCGCACTAGTAGAGGCTGAAGCTGAAGCTACCGCGCTTGTTGACGCTGAAGCTGAGGCCACCGCACTTGTCGATGCTGAAGCTGAAGCCACCGCGCTGGTTGACGCTGAAGCTGAAGCTACTGCACTAGTAGATGCTGAAGCTGAAGCTACCG
>CAUQTL010000001.1:0-109743 GCA_963521035.1 uncultured Streptococcus sp. | reverse complement strand
ACTTCTCAATTAAAGCGGTCGATAAAAATATCAAATCTTGATTGCTCAAGAAGGGTATGGTATTGCAAAAGAGATAGAGTTCAAACTAGGTCCAAGACTCGATAGCATAGAGATACCTGGTCAAAAATTCGCTATCCTCCTCTGTTAGCAGATAGCTCTTATTTAAGGAATGGATGGCATTTTTAATCACAATAGCATTCAAACGACGATAGGTCTGCGCCATCTGTTCTTGCTCGACTTCCTCCAACAGTTGCTCTAAGCCAGCTATATCTTGGTGGGCAAAGCGATCCACAATCCTTTTACCAAATCGCATATGTGGAGATTCTTGGTAGTTGTTGAGTTTGTGACCAAACTCATCGAAGGTCACATTAATCCCTTGTATGGCTAGAATCAGCTTGTCCGCAGACAGCATAGACTGTCCTAGTTCAAACTTGGATAGCTGGGATGCTGTCAGTCCAGCACAAGCCACATCTGACTGTTTGAGTTTCCTCGCCAGCCGCAATTCCTTGTAAAATTCTCCCAATTCCATTCTCTCAATCATCTCACCACCTCCTATTGTTTAGATATTATATCATCATTTTTATAGTTTTGTCAAAATATTCTGACATTTAAGAGAGCAAAAAAGCCAGCCCTAAGCTGACTCTTTATTCCATGGTATCAAAAGCGAGGCTTGGTTTGGCATTGAGGTCCCAGCTTGCAAAATTTTCTTTGTTCCACTCGCTGACGCTGGCATAGGCAATCATTCCTGCATTGTCTCCACAAAGACGCAGTGGTGGGATGATGACCTTGACATCTGTGATTTCGGCCGCTAGGCGTTCTCTGAGACCTTTATTGGCTGCCACGCCACCTGCCACGACAAGGGTTTTAACAGGGTATTTCTCCAAAGCCTTCTTAGTTTTTGCCATAAGAATGTCCATAACTGCCGCTTGGAAGGACGCACACAAATCCTCTGTGGACAAGCTTTCTCCTTTTTGCTCGGCATTGTGGTGAAGATTGATAAAGGCAGACTTCAAACCTGAGAAGGAAAACTCCAGATTATCCTCCTTAATCATGGCACGTGGGAAATCATACACATCCTGCCCCTGATGTGCCAACTCGTCAATCTCACGACCGGCTGGATAGGTCAAGCCCATGACGCGACCGACCTTATCATAAGCCTCACCAACCGCATCATCTCGCGTTTCCCCAACAATCTTATAGTCACCAGCCTCGGAAACATAGACCAACTCTGTGTGACCGCCACTGACCAAGAGAGCTAGCAAGGGAAACTCCAAAGGCTCCACGCTCTGAGCTGCCATGAGGTGGCCAGCCATGTGGTTAACGGGAATCAGCGGAAGTCCATGTGCCCAAGCAAAGGCCTTGGCAGCTGACAAACCAACTAACAGAGCTCCAACCAAGCCCGGTCCATAGGTAACTGCAACAGCTGTAACATCGTCTTCGGTAATCCCTGCTTCTGCTAGCGCCTCCTCAATACAGGCTGTAATGACCTCTACATGGTGGCGACTGGCTACTTCAGGCACTACGCCACCGAAGCGCTTATGACTCTCAATTTGACTAGCAATGACATTGGACAAGAGCTCATCATCATTTTTCAGTACGGCAACACTGGTCTCATCACAGGATGTCTCAAATGCTAAAATATATCTATCCTTCATCTATTTCTCTCTTCATGATGATGGCGTCCTCGACTGGATCATGGTAGTAGGTCTTTCGCTCAGCGATGACACCCATCTTTTCTTTCTTGTAAAATGCTTGCGCTCGTTGGTTTGACTTTCTAACTTCGAGGAAAATCTCCTTGTCTGTCGGCAATTGAGCAAACAACGCTGAAGCAATTCCCTGACCCTGATAGGCTCCTTTGACAGCGATTTGCAGGACTTCTGCTTCAAAAAGATTCTCCTGCACAGCTAGAAAGCCAATCACTTCTGCCCCATCATAAGCCAGAGCATACCAAGTCTGATCTTGGGACAGGTCTGCTTGGATTTGTTCCAGCGTCCAAGGACTGACTGGGTAAACAGCTGCCATAACAGCGTAGATGGTTTGAGCCAAGTCAGGTTGCTGTTGGATTCGTTTGATTTCTATCATAGGCGTTTAATGTAAGACTCGCCAGACTCGGTGTGGTTCTTGAGCCAGTTTTCCTCAGCCTCAACTCGTTTGAGGTAATTTGGCACAAAATCGTGCAAGGAGTCTGCTTGCTTATCCCATGCCCAAAGAGCAAGATTGGCTGCATTTGGCAAGGTTTCTTTGTAATTAGTCCTTGGCAAGTGTTCTTGAATCTGCTCAACAAAGGGGGCAACTTCTCCGACAAAGGTTACCTGACTAGCACCCTTAACTTTCTCTAACACCTCTTCAAAAGATAGGTGCGCTTCTGGCATGACAGGTTTAGCATTTTCATAAAATCCTGCATAAACATTGTTGCGACGCGCATCCATCAAAGGGACGAACAAGCCTTTTTGTTGGTAGGGCACCAGAGCCAAGAGGCTAGACATACCAACCAACTCGATGTTCAAAGTGTGAGCTAAGGTTTTAGCAGTTGCTACCGCGATTCGCAAACCTGTGTAGCTACCTGGCCCTTCCGCTACCACGATTCGGTCCAAATCCTTGGGCGTCCAATCCAAACTTGCCATCAAAAAATCGATGGCAGGCATGAGGGTAATACTGTGATTTTTCTTGATATTAATCGTCGTCTCGGCAAGAATCTGCTTGTCCTCTAAAATAGCGAGAGAAAGAGCCTTGCTGGACGTATCAAAAGCTAATACTTTCATAACACATTCCTATCTTTTTGTCTGCTTACTATTATACTACAAAAGCTGGCACATGGGAATTTTCTTTACCCCCAAACAAAAATGCCCCAGCATGAGCAGGACATCTAAGCATTTAATCCAAAGTAAAATACAAACCAAACTACATAGGTTACGAGGAGGAGAAAAAGCGAGTAGAGAGTCACAAAGGTAATTTTCCACAAGAACTTGGTTTGTCGTCGTTCCAGTTTGGCAAATAGAAGATTCCCAGCGTAAACGCAAGCAACAAACACAATAAAAGCCACCAAGCGAGCTCCGATAGCAAAAGCAAATAAGTTATACATAGGGCAACCTCCTTGACTTAAAACTATATGGAATTATGACAAGCAATAAATTTCACTTCCATTATCAAGATAACATATTTTCTTTATTTTTGCAAACGCTTACCTTTGAGTGCTTATGTGACTTTCTCGTTTCCGTCTTTTACTAATTTTTCATTTTGTGGTATAATTGAAATAATTGTAACGAATCAAGGTCAATCTAGACACAAAATGGAATGAAATCAAGCAAATCTATGCTAAAAGTTTGGAATAAGCTGACCTGTAAAATAGAAAGGAACTATATGATTTACAAAGTTTTTTATCAAGAAACAAAAGAACGTAGCCCACGTCGTGAAACAACACGCGCACTATACCTAGACATCGATGCTAACTCAGAACTTGAGGGCCGTATCGCTGCTCGCCAACTTGTCGAAGAAAATCGCCCAGAGTACAATATCGAGTATATCGAACTCTTGTCTGACAAATTGCTAGATTACGAAAAAGAAACTGGCGCCTTCGAAATTACGGAGTTCTAATATGGCCTACACTCTTAAACCTGAAGAAGTTGGCGTTTTTGCCATCGGTGGTCTGGGAGAAATCGGGAAAAACACATACGGAATTGAATACCAAGACGAGATTATCATCGTCGATGCTGGGATTAAATTCCCAGAAGATGACTTGCTGGGTATCGACTACGTCATTCCTGATTACTCTTACATCGTAGACAATATCGACCGCGTCAAGGCTGTCTTAATCACACACGGACACGAGGACCACATCGGTGGGATTCCTTTCCTGCTCAAGCAAGCAAATGTCCCTATCTATGCTGGACCGCTTGCCTTGGCTTTGATCCGTGGGAAACTCGAAGAACACGGCCTCTTGCGCAACGCCAAACTTTACGAAATCAATCACAACACTGAGTTGACCTTTAAAAATCTCAAGGCAACTTTCTTTAGAACGACTCACTCTATTCCAGAGCCTTTGGGAATTGTCATTCATACTCCTCAAGGAAAAATCGTCTGTACAGGTGACTTTAAGTTTGACTTTACTCCAGTTGGAGAACCTGCAGACTTGCACCGTATGGCAGCCCTTGGGGAAGAAGGCGTACTCTGTCTTCTCTCGGACTCGACAAATGCAGAAGTGCCAACCTTTACCAACTCTGAAAAAGTCGTTGGTCACTCCATCATGAAGATTATCCAAGGCATTGAAGGACGTATCATCTTTGCATCCTTTGCCTCAAATATCTTCCGTCTCCAGCAAGCAACAGAAGCTGCTGTTAAGACTGGACGCAAGATTGCGGTCTTTGGTCGTTCCATGGAAAAGGCCATTGTCAACGGAATCGACCTTGGCTACATCAAAGCTCCTAAGGGAACCTTTATCGAGCCAAATGAAATCAAAGACTACCCTGCGGGCGAGGTTCTGATCCTCTGTACAGGTAGTCAGGGTGAGCCGATGGCAGCCCTCTCTCGTATCGCCAACGGAACCCACCGTCAGGTACAACTCCAACCCGGTGATACGGTTATCTTCTCTTCAAGTCCAATCCCTGGAAACACTACTAGCGTCAACAAACTGATTAACATCATTTCTGAAGCTGGTGTCGAAGTTATCCACGGTAAGGTTAACAATATCCATACATCTGGACACGGTGGCCAGCAAGAGCAAAAACTTATGCTCCGCTTGATTAAGCCAAAATACTTCATGCCTGTCCACGGTGAATACCGCATGCAAAAAGTCCACGCTGGACTAGCGGTGGATACTGGTGTTGAGAAGGACAATATCTTTATCATGAGCAATGGTGATGTGCTTGCCCTTACCGCAGATTCTGCTCGTATCGCAGGCCATTTCAACGCTCAAGACATCTATGTCGATGGAAATCGTATCGGTGAAATCGGTGCTGCTGTCCTCAAAGATCGTCGCGATCTATCTGAAGACGGTGTCGTTCTGGCAGTCGCAACTGTTGACTTCAAATCGCAGATGATTCTGTCTGGTCCAGACATCCTCAGCCGAGGCTTTGTCTACATGAGAGAGTCTGGCGACTTGATTCGCCAAAGCCAGCGTATCCTCTTCAATGCAATTCGTATCGCACTGAAAAACAAGGATGCCAGCGTGCAATCTGTCAATGGTGCCATTGTCAACGCCATTCGCCCCTTCCTTTATGAAAATACAGAACGTGAACCGATTATCATCCCGATGATCCTCACACCAGACGAAGAATAAAGCAAGAAAACAGCCCCGAAGACGGAGCTGTTTTTCTCTATGCTTTCTTTTGAGATTGAAACTCAATAAAAATCGAAATCAGACTAGAAGGCTAGGCGAAAGCATAACTTGAGTTAGGTGAGCCGAAGCCGACGACGTATTATTTTGATTTTTGAAGAGTTTTAGAAATACTACGATTTTTACCTTCCAGATACACCATCAAAATAGAAATATCTGCTGGGTTTACTCCCGAGATACGGCTGGCTTGACCGATGGTTTCTGGATTGATGAGTTTGAACTTCTGACGGGCTTCGGTTGCGATAGAATCAATGTCATCCCAGTCGATATTGGCTGGAATGCGTTTTTCTTCCATGCGTTTCATCTTAGCTACTTGATCCATGGCTTTGGAAATATAGCCTTCATACTTGATTTCTGTTTCAATCAATTCGATAATTTTGTCATCCAAGTCCTCAGCAGCTGGTCCGATGAAGGCCACCACATCTTGGTAAGAAACTTCTGGACGGCGAAGAAATTCCTTGGCTGTCACCGCATCGGTCAACGGCTTAAAGCCCATCTCCTCAACCTTGGCATTGGTTTCCTTGACTGGCTTAAGTTTGATGCTGTCGAGACGCTTCATCTCATTGTCAAATTGATTTTTCTTAATCTCAAATCGAGCCCAGCGTTCATCATCCACAAGTCCAATCTCGCGTCCCATCTCTGTCAAACGCATATCGGCATTGTCATGACGGAGAATGAGACGGTATTCAGCACGACTGGTCAAGAGACGGTAAGGTTCAATAGTTCCCTTAGTCACCAAGTCATCAATCATCACCCCGATATAACCGTCACTGCGCTTCAAAATCAACTCAGGCTTGCCTTGGATTTTCAGAGCCGCATTGATACCCGCGATAATCCCTTGGCCAGCAGCTTCTTCGTAACCTGACGTTCCATTTGTCTGACCAGCAGTGAAGAGTCCTGAGATTTTCTTGGTTTCCAGAGTTGCACGCAACTGGTGTGGCAAGATCATATCATACTCAATGGCATAACCAGTTCGCATCATCTCTGCATTTTCCAAACCTTTGATAGAATGAACCAGCTCACGCTGGACATCCTCAGGCAGACTGGTTGAAAGTCCTTGAACATAGACTTCCTCAGTATTGCGCCCTTCTGGCTCAAGGAAGAGTTGGTGGCGCTCCTTGTCCGCAAAGCGCACAATCTTGTCCTCAATCGACGGACAGTAACGAGGGCCCACTCCCTTGACCACACCTGTAAACATAGGCGCACGGTGGAGGTTGTTTTGAATAATCTCATGACTGGTACCATTGGTATAGGTTAACCAGCATGGAACTTGGTCTTTGACATAGTCCTCATCACGCGAAGTGTATGAGAAGTGATTAGGCGCTTCGTCTCCTGGCTGAATTTCTGTCACATCGTAGTTGATAGAAGAAGCCTTGACACGTGGAGGAGTTCCTGTCTTGAAACGACCGATTTCGAGTCCCAGTTCCTTGAGATTGTCAGCAAGGTTAATAGAAGCCAAGCTGTGGTTAGGACCTGATGAGTACTTGAGATCTCCGATGATGATTTCCCCACGGAGAGCAGTTCCTGTGGTCACGACAACAGCCTTAGCAGCATACTCTTGATGGGTAGCTGTACGAACACCGACAACCTTGCCATCTTCCACCAAAATCTCATCAATCATGGTTTGACGAAGTGTCAGATTCTCTTGATTTTCAACCGTCTTGCGCATCTCCTTAGAGTAAAGCTCCTTGTCAGCCTGCGCACGAAGGGCACGGACAGCTGGCCCCTTCCCTGTGTTAAGCATCTTCATCTGGATGTAAGTCTTGTCAATGGTTTTGGCCATCTCGCCACCGAGGGCATCAACTTCACGCACAACGATCCCCTTGGCAGAACCACCGATAGAGGGGTTACAAGGCATGAAAGCCAACATTTCAATGTTGATGGTCGCAAGCAAGACCTTACAGCCCATACGGCTAGCAGCTAAGGAAGCCTCGACCCCAGCGTGTCCCGCACCGATTACAATAATATCGTATTCTTCAGTAAAATTATATGTCATTTCTTAACCTTTCAAAAATTTCTCGCAAATAAGGAACTAACTTCTCCTCCTCTAGAGCTTGATCCATAGTAACCCATTTAAAGTGTGTATGCTCTTCAGGATCTAATCTGATAATCGGCTTCTCCCCAACCCACTCTGCTTTATAAACTAAGCGAGTAAAGACAATATCCTTAGAGGTATCCAGTTGACTATCTTCGTGAAGAAGTTTGAGCGAACTGCTATCTAGCCTAACTCCCGCTTCTTCAACACATTCTCTAAGAGCTCCATCTCGCGGAAGTTCACCCTTTTCAACCCCACCACCAGGAATATCCCAATAAGTTGGATAAACGTTGGGTTGTCCTCTTTTAATTTCCGAACGCTGAATGAGCAAATAATCATCACCACTATGAACAAGTACATGGGCAATAAGCTTAACCATCATTTTCTCTCCTATTCCTCAAGATGAATGTGTCGCAGTTGGCCGTCCCAATCGGGTAGGGCTGTTTTTAGAAAGGCTGGAACTAGATTGATACCCTCAAGCTTGTCTATATCAATCCATTCACAGGGTTGCCTTTTCTCATCTTCCTGCATGGTCAATGGAGCATCTTCAAGCAAGTCCACCAGATAATGAAACTCAACGTTGTGATAGGAAATACCGTCCTGTTCAAAACGATTTTCAACCACAAAAGCTAGTTGCCCAGCTTGAGCTTTGACACCCAGTTCTTCCTTCACTTCACGGACTACAGCGTCCTCCGTTCTTTCATTGACTTGAATCGCACCGCCGATAGTATAATACTTGCCCTTATCTTTGGTAACTAGGAGCTTGCGATTCTGGACAATCAAAGCTGTCGCCCGAACACCAAAAACTGTATTTCCTACTTTTGTCCGAAAGTCTTGCTGAGTCATTTTTTCCTTTCCCTTAAACGACACAAAAACAGTCAAAACTCCAAAGAAGTGCAGGACAAAAAAGCCTGCAACATCCATGAGCTTTGACCATCATTTCTATTGCTTTTATTATTGTAGCAAATTGAGAAAATTTGTCAATCTAAATGTACTGACAAACTTGTCCATCGCGGTAAGCATTGTCAATCAAACCACCACCTAGACACTCTTCGCCATCGTAAAAGACAACTGCCTGTCCTGGTGTAATCGCGCGTTGCGGTTCCGCAAAGATGACCTCTGCCTTGTCTCCTTTGACATGGACAGTAACCTTCGAATCAGGTTGACGATAGCGGAATTTAGCCGTACATTCGAGCGTAAACTCCTCTGGCATGTCACGAGTAAAGTGGACTTGACTAGCCTCTAGGCTGGTTGACATGAGCGAATCATGGTAGAATCCTTGTCCTACATAGAGAATATTCTTGCTCAGGTCTTTTCCGACAACGAACCAAGGTGCATTGTCACCACCGTGTTGACCACCGATACCGAGACCGCCACGCTGACCGATTGTATAATACATCAGACCAGCATGCTCGCCCATATCGCGACCATCCACAGTCATCATGCGACCTGGCTGAGCTGGCAGATAGTTGCTGAGGAAGGTTTTAAAGTTTTTTTCTCCGATAAAGCAAATCCCTGTCGAGTCTTTCTTCTTAGCAGTCGCAAGGCCTGCTTCTTCTGCTAGTTTTCGCACTTCAGGCTTTTCCAAATGTCCTAGTGGGAACATGGTTTTTTGAAGTTGTTCTTGCGAAAGTTGGCTGAGGAAATAGGTCTGATCCTTGCCATTGTCCACGCCACGAAGCATATGAACAGTACCATCTTCATCACGCGCCACTCGGGCATAATGCCCAGTCGCTACATAGTCTGCCCCCAAGGTCATGGCATAGTCCAAAAAGGCCTTGAACTTGATTTCCTTGTTGCACATCACATCTGGATTCGGCGTGCGCCCTGCACGGTATTCCGCTAGAAAATACTCAAAAACGCGGTCCCAATACTCTTTTTCAAAGTTGACAGAGTAGTAAGGAATGCCAATCTGGTCTGCCACCGCAGCCACATCCTTGTAATCTTCGGTCGCCGTACAAACGCCGTTTTCATCTGTGTCATCCCAGTTCTTCATGAAGATACCGATCACATCGTAGCCCTGCTCCTTGAGAAGAAGAGCCGTCACCGACGAATCGACACCACCACTCATCCCCACAACAACACGTGTTTTAGAGTTATCACTCATGGTAGGTCTCCCATCTATTCGTTTATTCACGATTGAAGGTCGTGTGTGCTTTAACGATTGAAGGTCGCTTGAGCAGTATTCATTATAACATGCTTGGTTAGAGAAGACAAGAAAGAGGCTGATAATCTACAAGCCTCTTTTATAAAATAATCAATCCTTCAACAAAATCCATTGTTGAAATGCTGTTCTAAACCATTGATCGCTCAGATTTCCCAGAATAGAGCTGTCCTAACTATCGAATAGATTAAATCCATACATATCCACGCAATTCTACGTTTAGAATTGCCATAAAATAAATGTTTTAGGGATATTCTAAGTCTTTGACTGCTTAAAATTTTACGTTCTGAAGGATTTTAAAGCTAGAATAGCATAAAAATCATGAAAACTGAACTATTCGAAGCTTCAGAGTCATACGATTTCCATAGGAAGTATCTTTTTAGTACGTGTGGTTAGGAGGTGATTTTAGGGAATCTCCCAAAAACAACCGATTTCCTATTTTTATCAATCAAAAAATGTTGATAAATGAGTGTTTTAAAATTAAATTTTAAAGGTATCCTTAAATTTAAAGATTTTTGATAAGATTTCTGTATTTTTTACAATTCAATGATCCGATGACATTGTTGGGCTACATAAGCATCGTGGGTCACAATAATAACTGTTTTCCCCTCTCGATTCATCTCTAAGAGAAACTTCAAGACCAAATCTCTATTTTCAGGATCCAGAGAACCTGTTGGTTCATCGGCTAAAATCAGCTGGCTGGGTTTTAAGATGGCTCTAGCAACTGCAATTCGTTGTTGTTCGCCACCAGATAACTCGGAGACCTTTTGATGCAAAGTAGCTGACAAACCTACTCTCTCTAAAATCTCTTCCACCTTTTTGAGCTTGTCTTTCTTAGACAATTTCACATATTTCAGCGCCAGCATGAGATTGTACTCGACCGTTTCATCATCAATCAGGGCAAAATTTTGAAACAGATAAGAGATATGTTCACGGATTATTGTTTGCGACTTAGCAGAATTAACCGCTAGATTTGTCTGACCAAAAATCTCATACCGTCCGCTATAATCACCATCTATCAAACCTAATAAATTTAACAAGGTCGACTTACCACTACCACTTTTTCCAACGATGGCAACCAAATCTCCCTGATCAATCCTGAGAGACAAGTGATCCAAAATCACTTTTCCCCCAATGGTTTTGGTAATATTTTTCAACTCAATCATAAGACGCCCCCTTTCAATAACTCTGCTAGGCTTCTTTTCTCCATCCTAGAAGCCAAAACTAGCACAAACAGTATGTCCAGACATGTAAAGCCTGCAAACAGCAGGAGTGGCAAGAGCGCATGGGCAAAGAAAATCAAGACTAGAAGAGGCAGACTATAGCCCAGCAAAAGCAGAACGAGGAGAGGACGGTAGCGATCGACCAGTTTCCACCCCATAAACTTCTTGGTAATGATGTCCCTGCGCTTCAATAAGAAAGTTGTTACTAGTAAGAAGTAGGAAATCATCATGCTAAGGAGACCAAACAAAGCAAAGAGTATATTAAGATTTCGAACTGCATCTCGATAAGAATCTACTTTCTCTTGTTGAATGGCTTGAAGCGATGAAAATTTTAAATAATTCCCATCTGATAATTTCTCAACTAACTCCGTAATCACTTTTTGATTTTGTTCTGTATTTTCAACTTTCATAGGATTGTTTAAACCTGTCGTTGACAAGCGAGTCTTTTCTTCCCACATCATGTCTTGATCATTTACCAGACTAATGATTGGATTGTGGAGGTTTTCCTTTCGCTCATTATTATAAGGGAAGAATGACCAATCTCCTTCATAGTAGGCAATTTCTACATCCATATCTTCTATCCTTTGCTTTTGCTGATCTTCATACCTCAGAGAAAGATAGGCTATGGATTTTCCCAAGAACTGATTCTTACCTTCTTGTCCTTTATCACTGGCTGGCATCAAAATAACTTTTTTAGTGCTGGTATCTGGTAACTTGAATCCCTTGCTCTTTAGAAAATTGCTATTAGCATAGTAAACATCTACCTTATCAGGCAGTTGGTACTGCTGTACTTGTTCAGCTTTGATGACTGGTTTGATAGGAAGACTCGCACTTCGCACATAATTTACTTGTATTTTTGCTAGCAAATCTTGATAAAATTGGTAGAAATAATCTGTAGATTTCCCTGACCCTGCTAGCTCTTCTTGCCACAGGTTATCATTGAGTTGGAAGGTTTCTAAGGTCAAGTAATTCCCTTGGCTTACCCACTGTTGCTGATAAGCAAGTTCTTTGTTTTCTTGTTCTAGACTTCTGCCCACCCCAATCAGTAAGACCGTCAGTAAAATAGTTGTCCCTATTTTCATCACATAATTGAAGATGAGACCAAGTTTGACAGATGAAAAACCTTTCAACATGGAACTAACTGTCATTTTCTGAATCATCAGGTAAGTCAACCAACTGATAAACAAATACAACTGTAAAAGCAGAAATTGGGATAAGAGTAAACTTGGGAACAGAAGTTTTGGCCTGTAGTCCAGCACTAAAAATAGTCCCAAGTCAATGATAAGACTTCCACCCAAGAGAAGATAAAAATTAGTCTTTACAAAACCAGCTAAAATCGCCCCGCTTTGAAAACCAAGTAACTTTTGAACCCCCACTCGTTTCATCTCCATCATCGGCTGATAAACTGTTACTAACACAAGAAGTAAAATAGCCAAGACAAAAACAATGGCAGATAAAAGCAAATCTCGATTTATGACTTCCACTGCACTTTTATAGGTAGGCTCTAGCAAAGTAGCCTGGTCTATCTTGAAAAAATCGCTCCATTTCTGTACAATCCTATCCTTATCCATCTCTTGTGTAGAAGTTATCGTATAGCGACCATTTAAACTACGAGATGTATCCTTGATATAGGTTTGAAAAGTTATAAGCTGAATAGGCTTGGCTTTTAGAAAGGTCGGTATCGTACCAAGTTTATTAGAAATTTTTTTATTACTGTAGACTCCTTCACCATCTGTGGTAAAATCAAGAGAAGAAATCCCAAACTCTTGGTAGGGGAAGGTATCTTTATCAAAAACACCAGACTTGATTACCTCATCACCACTGTCTGTTTTGATGATGGAGACTTTGTACTCCTTTGATACATCCTCAAAAAATCGAAGAACAGACGCTGCAGGTTCGTTAATATCTTTCAAATACAAATCCAAAGAATCTACAGTCTTTCCCATTTCCCGAATCCGAACCGCTTCACGTGTGTAGTTTACATTAAAAACAAAAAAAGTGGTACACAGCAACAGCAGAAACATACAAAGATGACTGATTTTTTTCATAAAAGTACCTCCACTAAAGTTTTCCCTCTCCTAATAGGAGAGGGAAAATTTCACTTAAAATCCATAGAAATATTCTAATCCTGTTGGCGGAATTTTATTAAGGGAAGCTTGAGCCCAAACCTCGGGATCTTCACGATCCTTAGAGATTCTACCTCCATGCTTGACAGTTGCTGTATGAGATCGAGTAGAATGTAAATAATCAGAATATCCAAAAGTTCCTGTCCAACCTACTCCATAGTTCCATTGACCACCATCAACCCATACTGCTAAAGCATTTGTAGTAGCAAGTATACCACATACCATTAAAGATGCAACACCAATTCTAACTAATTTTCTCATGATTTATTTCTCCTATTATCGAGAGCTGTTCCGTAAAAACAGCTATAGTAATTTATCAACAAGTATCGTAGTCCATTGGACTCACCTTCATTCTATCTCATTCTTTAACAACGAACTTATTTTTAACCGGGAGAATAGTACGCTCCTGTATCAATACCTTGAGTAACTAGAGTAGTACTAATAAAACTTCGACTATTACTCAGTAGAAGTAGCACAACAAGCAATATAGATAGCGCTTTCAAATATTCGAATTTTAATTTTCCCATCTTGCCACCTTCTTTCACCTATATTATAAATCAACATATATAAACTGTCAAGCAATTAAAGTAAAAAATCATATATTTTTTTAAAAAAGAATTATAGTTATGTTTTGTGTATGAAGAGGATGGTCAAAACTCAATTTCAGGATAAAATGAAGTAAATATCCCCATAATAAAACGCATAGTATCAGTTTTTTCAAAACCTGATATTATGCGTTTCTTTATTTTAAAGACTTTTTTCCCAGCCTCATACGTTCTCTGACTGCTTATCCATCAGATATTGTTCTACCTTGAGTGCCATGACTTCATTATTTTCAATTAGATAAAGCACCTTAGCTTTCATATAATAGTCCTTAGCAACAGAGAGATCAAGATCTTCTGTTACATTTCCCAACAAACAATATAAATCTGCTAACCTAAAGCTACTATGATATTTGTTACAAAATTCAATTATCTCCAATAATAGCGCTCTGGACTTGTCCATCTCCTCCTGTTTCCAAAGGTGGTAACAATAATTGTATTTTATTTTGATATACAACTCAATTTGTTCACGCACACTGGTATCGATTTTTGAAAGGGCTACGGAAACCTGATCATATAGTTGCTCAAATTTCTCCTTATCCTCATCATAGCCTAAGAAAATCAGCAGGGTATTCAAAATATATAAGTAGTCCACTTTATCAATACTAATCCTACTGAGGATGTCCTCTATTTTTGAAATAGCTAGTTTTAATTGATGTTCACATTGATAGGTTAGAATAGCATCTATCCAGTCCAGATAAATCTTTTCATCAAAAGATAAAGAAGTCTGCTGCTTTCTTTCTCCCTCAAAAGCATATTTCAAAGAGGCGTAATCTTGATTTTCCAATAATGTTTTAGACAATCTCTTGAAAGCAGACAAGCCTAGAAACTCTTTCGAAATTTCTCCTGAAAAGAAATAGTCCATATTTAAGCCCATTTTTTCAGATAATTTATATAACAAATCTGCTCCTGGCATATATTTGCCTTGTTCCATGCGACTTATCTGAGTTTGTTGGCAAATTCCTTCTGCCAATTCTTTTTGCGACCAACCCAGCTCTTTTCGCTTATTTTTTAATCTTGTTGCTAATAATGCATGCATGCTATCCACCACTATTTATATTCTATAAAAACATTATACTACTTTTTTGATAAGATTATATCAAATTGGCTACAAAGAGTGAACAGATTTCCCTACATGTAAGCAAAAAGAGGCTGGGAAAAACTAGCTTCCAAATAAAATCACATAGTGATTTCAGTCTTGAGTACAATCAAGCTGAAAGAAATACTGTGTGGTTTTTGAATTGTTGAACGTCCTAAGATTCGTTTTTTGGTTAATTGTCTATCAGAATGTCCTTTTATCTGTCAATAATCCGAGAAAATCTTGTCGTTTCAAGTCTGAGAAATGTTTGGTAGAAAGACTTCCTTTTTGAAGTCCATCATCTCTAACCTGTAAATAATAGCTATGTTGGCTTGTTTTAATTGTCAAAAAATCGCCAAATATAAAAACTCTTTTCCAGTTGCGAATCTCAAATTCTTTCATCTCTGATTTTGGAATGCGGATAAGTCCTTGTCGCAAATCACGATGGTGCTCACTTGTGAAAGTCATCCCATTCCCAAGATTTCTTATCAGTAGTTCATCTGGAGTCACCATCACCAGCGCTATTTTAGTTAAGAAAATTTCAACTGTTGGTGGTAAAATCGCCAAATTAAACCAGGGATGTAGGTAGCGATAGGCTAAGAAATAATGAGGCTCCTCACCCAATCCTAGTTGTTTATATAATGTCTTAACCTCACTGTCTAATCTCGCTTCAAAAGACACATCCGAATGCTCTTCTTCCTTCTTCTGATTAAAATAACGCATCCAGACTAGAAAACCTATAAAGACTATAATAAATATTCCTGATAAGAGATATTTTACATTGTAGTTCATCACTTAACCTCCTGATTCACGCCTCTGCCTAAAACAGAGGCCTATCTATTTTGAAAATAGTTCCATAACAACTTTAAATAAGACTGGTGTCATTAAAATGAGGATAGTTCCTATCACAAATATCATGACTACTCTAAAAAGCTCCTTATTTTTAAACATTTTTCCACCTCTTTTCTAGCTACATCATAGTACTCGTTAACCCCGTCTTAAAATTACACCAAGCTTATTTTAGCTTTCTTTTTTACTTTTTATATTACTATGATACAATATTTTTAATAGGATTTTATTATTTGTTAACTTTTTTCACGAAAAGGAGTAAATCATGCGTTATGATTTCGGAAAGGTCTATAAAGAAATACGTGAGTCAAAAGGATTGACCCAAGAAGAGGTCTGTGGAAATGTTCTTTCAAGAACTAGCCTATCAAAGATTGAAAGTGGCAAGGTAACTCCCAAATATGAAAACATGGAATTTCTTCTCCGACAGATTAATATGAGTTTTGAAGAGTTTGACTACATCTGCCATATCTATCAGCCGAGCCAACGGACAGAAATCATGCAAACTTATCTCAATATGAATTCCATCATTGGTGGCAGTGGTCTAGTTCATTTTTTTGAAACATGCCAAAACTATCTCAAGACCCATCACGACCTGCCTATAGAAGAAATCAGGGATATGCTTGAAGTTGTCATTCATATCCGTCAACATGGTACAGAGCAACTGTCAGACCAAGTGAAACAAACTGTCAAAAAACTTTGGGAAAAAATTGAAAAACAAGATACATGGTATGAAAATGACCTAAAAATCCTCAATACCATCCTTTTCAGCTTTCCAATTGAACACCTCCATCTCATCACTGGAAAAATCTTGCAACGCTTGGAAGTCTATAAAAACTATCAACATTTATATGACTTACGAATGACAATCCTACTCAACCTTTCCACCATTTACTTATACCATCAAGACAAAAACATGTGTCAACAAATCTGCTATACTTTACTAGAGGATGCCAAGAACAAGAAAAGCTACGATATGCTTGCTATCTGCTATGTCCGTATTGGGATTTGTAGGGATGATGCTAAACTTATCCAAAAAGGGTTCTCCCTTCTGGAGCTGACCGATGAAACGTCCATTCTAGCCTTTCTCAAAAAAGAAGTGGAGACCTATTATCAACCGAAAGAAATATAAAAAAGTCGAGGGATTTCCTCGACCTTTTCATATTATTCTGTTCGTTATTTCTTAATACCAGCCATTGTTAAGCCAGAAGTTTTTAGCGGCTGACCATGAACCGTAACGTCCTGCAACGTAGGCATCCGCTACACGTTCTTGGTTAGCAGCTGAGTAGTCACCGTTCAAGTATGAATCTGTCAATTGGTAACGTCCAATGTATTGGCCGTTTGTAGCTGTATAGCTACCACCTGATTCTTTTTGTGCAATCCATTCTTTAGCTTCTGCTTCAGATCCGCTTACAGTTGCAGCTGGTGCTGGAGCTTCTGTTGTAGCAACCGTTTCTTCTGCTGCAGGTGCGCTTGCCACTGGAGCTTCTTCTGCTACTTCTGTAGTTTCTGCTACTGGAGCTGAAACAGTTTCATCTTGAGCAGCTGGTGCCGCATAAGTAGCTGGCGCTGGTGTTGCAGCAGGCGCTACAGGACCATCGATAACCAACTCTTGACCAACATAAATCAAATGAATGTTGTCGATGTGGTTGTTTTCTGCCAATTTCTCAACAGTTGTGTTGTGAGTTTCAGCGATTTCTGAAAGTGTATCACCTTCTTTAACAGTGTAAGTTGATGATTCTTGAGCAGATACAAATGATGGAGCAAATACTGCAAACAAGGCAGCTACTCCTGCAAGAGTTGTTTTAATCTTTTTAGTTGTTGATTTCATATTTGAAAATTCTCCTTCTTTCTATAGTTCTATCATACCCTTTAAATATTACCGTTTCTTGACACTTTTATGTAGAAATATTACAAAATTATTTTTTATTTCCCTAAATAAGCTATTTTTTGTTACAAAAGATGCTTTTTTATGCTATTTGTAGTGTAAAAAGGTTTTCATCCACAATTAAAGCCAAGACCTTCATTCTTTGATATAATAGAGATAAGAATTTTTATAAGGGGAAACTGATGAAATCACTTCGTTTTCAATCTGTCTTTGATATCATCGGACCAGTTATGATTGGCCCATCTAGTAGCCATACAGCTGGTGCTGTTCGTATTGGGAAGATTGTCTCTTCCATTTTTGATGATACTCCGACAGAAGTCGAATTCCAACTATTTAACTCATTTGCCAAAACCTATCGTGGTCACGGGACAGACCTAGCCCTTGTTGCAGGTATTTTAGGCATGGATACAGATGATCCTGAAATCCCAAATAGTCTGGAGATTGCCCACAAGCGTGGTATCAAGATTGTCTGGACCATTCAGAAAGACAGCAATGCCCCTCACCCAAACACCACTAAAATTACCGTCAAAAATGCTCATAAGACCATTAGCGTGACTGGTATTTCTATCGGGGGAGGAAATATTCAGGTAACCGAACTCAATGGCTTTGCCGTCTCTCTCAATATGAATACACCGACTATCATCATTGTTCATCAAGATATTCCAGGTATGATTGCCCTCGTAACAGAGGCCCTTTCCCGCTATGGTATCAATATCGCCCAGATGAATGTTACTCGTGAAAAAGCTGGTGAAAAAGCTATTATGATTATCGAAGTTGACAGTCGCAACTGTGATGAGGCCATCGAAGAAATTCGAAAAATCCCTCATCTCCACAATGTCAATTTCTTTAAATAGGAGGAAGCATGTTTTATTCTATCAAAGAATTGGTCGAGCAGGCAGAACTGGACTTTCAAGGAAATGTCGCAGAACTCATGATTACAACAGAGTTTGAATTGACTGGTCGCGAACGTGAAGAAGTCTTCCTTCTCATGGAACGCAATCTAGAAGTCATGAAAGCCTCTGTCCAACTTGGCCTCAATGAAAATAAATCTCGTAGTGGCCTGACAGGTGGAGATGCTGCCAAATTGGATCACTACATCAAAAACGGAAAAACTCTGTCAGATTACACGATTCTCTCTGCTGCCCGAAATGCCATTGCAGTCAATGAACACAATGCCAAAATGGGCTTGGTTTGTGCCACTCCGACCGCAGGAAGTGCTGGCTGTCTGCCTTCCGTTCTAACAGCTGCTATTGAAAAATTAGACCTCAGCCACGAGCAACAGCTGGATTTCCTCTTTGCTGCCGGTGCCTTTGGACTAGTCATCGCAAACAATGCCTCTATCTCAGGTGCTGAAGGTGGCTGTCAGGCCGAGGTTGGTTCGGCCTCTGCTATGAGTGCTGCAGCCTTGACTCTAGCTGCCGGTGGAACACCTTATCAGGCCAGTCAAGCCATTGCCTTTGTCATTAAAAATATGCTAGGCCTCATCTGTGACCCTGTTGCCGGCTTGGTCGAAGTTCCCTGTGTCAAACGCAATGCCATGGGAGCTAGCTTTGCCTTCATCGCAGCAGACATGGCCCTGGCAGGTATCGAATCTAAAATCCCTGTGGATGAAGTTATCGATGCCATGTACCAAGTAGGAGCAAGCATGCCAACTGCCTTTCGTGAAACAGCTGAAGGTGGACTCGCTGCCACCCCTACTGGTCGTCGCCTCCAAAAAGAAATTTTCGGAGAATAAGCTTATCAAATAGGAGAAACCATGACCTCTATCTCAGCTATCTTTTTCGATCTGGACGGAACCCTCGTTGATAGTTCTATCGGGATTCACAATGCCTTTACCCATACCTTTAAGGAGCTGGGGGTACCTAGCCCTGATGCCAAAACGATTCGTGGTTTTATGGGACCGCCTCTTGAAAGTAGTTTTGCGACCTGCCTTCCCAAAGAACAAATTTCTGAAGCCGTGCAGATATACCGTTCGTACTATAAGGAGAAAGGCATCCATGAAGCTCAGCTCTTCCCTCATATTGTAGGCTTGCTTGAGAAGTTATCGAGCAATTACCCTCTTTATATCACCACTACAAAGAATACTCCAACCGCTCAAGACATGACTAAAAACT
Source organism: uncultured Streptococcus sp. (assembly GCA_963521035.1). Taxonomy (GTDB): domain Bacteria; phylum Bacillota; class Bacilli; order Lactobacillales; family Streptococcaceae; genus Streptococcus. Next base: position 90,335 of record CAUQTL010000001.1, on the reverse strand, counting down.
TGGGAATCTATCATTTCTTTGATGGCATTTATGGTTCCAGCCCCGAAGCACCCCATAAGGCAGATGTCATACGCCAAGCCTTGCAGACACATCAACTAGCACCGGAACAAGCCATCATCATCGGAGATACCAAGTTTGATATGCTTGGAGCTCAAGAAACAGGCATTCAGAAATTGGCCGTCACTTGGGGATTTGGAGAGCAAGCAGATCTACTAAACTATCAGCCTGATTATATCGCCCACAAACCCATAGAAGTTTTGAGGTATTTTCAATAACATATACATACGACAAGGCGACGTTAACGTGGTTTGAAAAGATTTTCGAAGAGTATAAGTCTCTACATAACAAAACGCATATTACCAAGGTTCTTCAGACCTGATAATATGCGTTTTTCTTTTTTATTCAACGTGGGTTGTTTGATTGGCAAAGGCGATAATAGCTTGCTTCAACTCATCTCCACTGAGAGTGCGGAACTCTTCAATCTTTTGATCGATGGCTTCTAAAGGCATAACATTGACCTTACCAACGAAAATCTTATCCATAACTTGGTTATCAACAAGTTCGGTTGATACCAAGAGTTCTTCGTAAAGTTTTTCACCTGGGCGGATTCCAACTTCAACGATTGGAATTTCACTTTCGGTGTGTCCACTTAGAAGGACCATTTTCTTGGCCAAGTCATAAATCTTGACTGGTTTGCCCATATCAAGGATAAAGACTTCCCCATCCTTGGCATAAGCACCAGCATGGATAACCAAACGGCTAGCTTCTGGAATAGTCATAAAGTAACGGGTCATGCGGAAGTCTGTCACCGTTACAGGACCGCCTTCAGCAATCTGACGTTCAAAGACAGGAATCACACTACCTCGACTACCAAGAACATTCCCAAAACGAACCGCACAGTAAGTCGATTGGCTACGTTGGTTAAAGCCAGTGACAATCAACTCAGCCACTCGCTTGGTTGCTCCCATAACATTTGGTGGATTAACCGCCTTATCTGTCGAAATCATAACCATCTTAGGTACTTTAGCTTCATCAACAGCCTTAGCAACATTGTAAGTTCCACGAATATTATTTTTGAAGGCTTCTTTTGGATTGCGCTCCATCATAGGAACGTGCTTGTGGGCTGCCGCATGATAAACAATAGCTGGCTTGTACTGTTCAAAGACTTGCAACAAACGGTCATAGTCTTGAATATCGGCAATAACTGGTACATAATCAATCCCTTGGAACTTGCGAATCAATTCATGATAAACAAGGTAGATTGAGTTTTCCCCATGACCGAGCAAGACGATGCGTTCAGGATTGAAGCGACTAACTTGGCGACAGATTTCAGAACCGATTGAGCCACCAGCACCTGTGACTAAGATTGTCTTACCTGTCAGTTCTGCGCCCAGACGCGATTCATCAAGACGAATTTCCTGACGTCCCAAAAGGTCCGTAATATCAATTTTTTGGAAGCCAGTACCTGCTTGGTGAAGTCCTTGAACAACCGTTTCAACCTTAGGCATCTTGTAACATTTGACACCCAGCTTATTACACATCTGCAAGATACGTTCATATTCTGACGGGTCAAGCGACGGAATCGCAACGATAACACGCTCGATTTGATGGCGTTTGGCTAATTCAGGCAGATCATCATATGAACCCAAAACAGGGATTCCACCAAGTTTTTGGCCCTTTTTCTTAGAATCCTTGTCCAAAATACCGACAAGTTCTAATTCACTAGTTGGATGTTGGTAGCTATCCATAAAGAGAGCTCCACCATCACCGGCACCAATTAAGAAGGTCCGACGGTGTTCTCCATCACCACTTCCCTTTTTGCGTTTAGAGTAGATTAACTGCCAAGTAATCCGTGGCAATAAAATCAAGAAGGTACTCAACAAGATAAAGAGAATGATGAAACGGATTGAAAAAAGTGGCAAGAAAGCATAGCAGATACTATATGACAAGATACTGCTAGCAGTCACACCAAAAAAGATTTTCATGAAATCCGTAATCTTGCTGTAACGACTAATACTAGCGTTCAACCCCCAAAATCCAATCATCAATTGATAGAACAGGAAGGCCAAACTCGTATAGATAATGTAGTCAACAGGGGCTGGATTAATCAAGCCGTAGAATAAGATATAAGATACAATGATGGAAACCACCATACTCAAAATATCAAATATTCCCCAGAAAACCTGTTTTTGTTGTTTATTTAAAATTTCCACCAGATCAATCACATAATCTGTGAGTTTTTTATTCATAGAAATTTACTCCTCCTTAAAAGAGCCGAATAGTTATATTGTTATTATAACACTTTTTCTCTAGTTTATGATTTGCTACAATCTTTTACTTGCTTTTTCGTAACAGTTTCATAAAAATAAACTGTCGGACAAATCCGGGACAAAGAGCAACAACCATCTGAATGGCAACACTCTTGGCATACTCCATGTAAGAAATTTGCCCTCTCTTCAGCATGCGCTGACGAGCTTGACGATAGAGTTTGAGGTAACGCAGTCCCCCACGACGCTCAAACATCCCTGCTCCGACACGAACCTTACACAAGATTTGATCCAGATTTCCAGTCTTGGCTCCTGCAGCAATCATGTTGAGCCAGAGGAGGTCATCCTCCATATAAAGGCCATCCTCATAGTTGCCTGCCTTGAGAACCATGTCCTTCTTGAACATGACAGTCATGTGGTTAAAGGCACTTCTCATCCTTTGATAAGTTACAATATCTGCATGCTGGGTTGGAACACGACGGTAAGAAACGATCTCATCAGGATTGTCAATAAACTCTGCAATATGTCCACCTAATAGGTCGAGGTTGTCCTCCTCCATTAGCTGAACCTGTTTCTCAAAACGGTCTGGAACAGCTATATCATCCGTATCCATACGAGCGATGATATCGTACTGACACTGCAAAACACCCTGTCGAAGAGCCAGACCCAAACCTTGATTCTGCTCAAGAGGATAGCGTTTCACTGGAATATCAGACTCAACTTCAAGCTGGTCTAATACCTGATAGAGTTCAGATGTCAAAGGCCCATCCTCAACCAGAACCAATTCGCTCGGTTTCAGGGTCTGATTTTGAACACTCTCAATAGCATCCTTTAAAAATGTCGGATTTTCCTTGATATAGACCGACATCAATACGCTGATTTTTTGCTTTTCAGACACAGTTTTTCTCCAATGTATAGATTTCCTTCCACTATTTTATCATAATTTTCAAGACTTTCCCATTTTTATCTTGAAAGCCCAAAACCTTACTTGACATTATAAGGAAAAAACCTTAAAATAAGCTGTTATTAAAATCAGCTAGGAGAGGTATTATATGAAAAAGCAATCACTCTTTTTTGTTCCAGGTATTATCCTGATTGGTGTTTCCTTGCGGACCCCTTTTACTGTTTTACCCATTATTTTGGGAGATATTTCGCAAGGGCTGGGAGTCGAAGTTAGTTCACTTGGTGTCCTGACCAGCCTTCCTCTCCTCATGTTTACCCTCTTCTCGCTATTTTCTACCCGACTAGCTCAGAAAATTGGCTTGGAGCATCTCTTTACCTATGGCCTTTTCTTCTTGACCATCGGTTCTCTCATTCGACTAATCAATCTGCCCCTGCTCTATCTAGGAACCTTGATGGTTGGGGCAAGTATCGCAGTCATCAATGTTCTGCTTCCTAGTCTTATCCAAGCTAATCAACCAAAGAAAATTGGTTATCTGACCACCTTATATGTAACTTCTATGGGGGTTGCGACGGCTCTGGCTTCCTATCTAGCTGTGCCCATTACACAAGCCAGTTCTTGGAAAGGACTTATCATCCTCCTCACCCTGCTCTGTCTAGCAACTTTTTTGGTCTGGCTCCCAAATCACCGCTATAATCACAGACTAGCTCCACAAACCAAACAAAAAAGCAAAGCAAAGGTCATGCGTAATAAACAGGTCTGGGCAGTGATTGTCTTTGCAGGTTTTCAATCCTTGCTCTTTTACACCGCTATGACCTGGCTACCTACCATGGCCATCCATGCAGGCCTATCCAGTCACGAAGCTGGCTTGCTGACCTCTATCTTCTCTCTGATTAGCATTCCTTTTTCAATGACCATCCCAAGCCTGACAACCAGTTTATCTACTCGTAACCGTCAGCTCATGCTCACTCTGGTTTCACTAGCTGGTGTGGTCGGTATTTCCATGCTCTTTTTCCCAATCGGTAATTTCTTTTACTGGCTTGCCATCCATCTCCTCATCGGAACCGCAACCAGTGCCCTCTTCCCTTATCTCATGGTCAACTTTTCACTCAAGACAAGCGCTCCTGAAAAGACAGCCCAATTGTCCGGTCTATCTCAAACAGGAGGCTATATTCTGGCAGCCTTTGGACCGACTCTCTTTGGTTACAGTTTTGACCTTTTCCACTCTTGGGTGCCAGCTGTAGCTGCCCTCTTGCTCGTCGATATCCTGATGACTGTGGCCCTCTTTACAGTAGATAGGGCTGATAAAATCCTCTAAACTTCTAGTTTTAGCTAGAAGTTTTTTATATATAAAAATTTTACACATTTTTCTTGACAGGGCTTTCTTTTAGATGTACAATGTATGTGTAGAAAAATTATATATAAAAATCTTACACATTAGAAAAGGAGGTTTCCCATGTACTTTCCAACATCCTCTGCCTTGATTGAATTTCTCATCTTGGCCGTACTAGAGCAGGATGATTCTTATGGTTATGAAATTAGCCAAACCATTAAGCTTATCGCTAACATCAAAGAATCTACGCTCTATCCCATTCTCAAAAAATTGGAAGGCAATAGCTTTCTGACCACCTATTCTAGAGAGTTCCAAGGTCGCATGCGCAAATACTACTCCTTGACAAACGGTGGTATAGAGCAGCTCGTGACCCTAAAAGATGAATGGGCACTTTATACAGACACCATCAATGGCATCATAGAAGGGAGTATCCGCCATGACAAGAACTGAATACCTGACTCAGCTAGAACTCTATCTCAAAAAACTGCCTCAGGCTGACCAAATTGAAGCCATGGACTATTTCAGGGAACTCTTTGACGATGCTGGAGTCGAAGGAGAAGAAGAACTTATCGCTAGCTTGGGAACTCCCAAAGAAGCGGCCCACGAAGTTCTCTCTAATCTTCTCGATAAAAAAATCAATGAAGCACCCGCTCAAAAGAATAACCGACAAATTTTGCATATCGCCTTGTTAGCTCTCCTTGCAGCCCCTATTGGTATTCCTCTGGGAATCGCCATCCTCGTGTCCCTGTTCGCAATCCTTGTTGCTGCTTTGACTGTCATTCTGGCTTTCTTTGCAGTTTCCATACTTGGTATCATCGGCGGATTCCTATTTTTAGTTGAAAGTTTTACTGTCCTAGCCCAAGCTAAATCAGCCTTTATCTTGATTTTCGGTTCTGGTTTACTAGCTATCGGTGCTTCTTCGCTGGTTTTATTAGGTATTTCCTATGTAGCTCGCTTCTTCGGTCTACTCATTGTTCGCCTGGTGCAATTTGTTCTTAAAAAAGGAAAGAGAGGTGACCAGCATGCGTAAATGGACAAAAGGATTTCTCATTTTTGGTGTTGTGACTACCGTTATCGGCTTTGTCCTGCTCTTTGTAGGCATCCAATCTGACGGAATTAAGAGCCTACTTGCCATGTCCAAAGAACCTGTCTATGATAGCCGTACGGAAGAGCTAACCTTTGGCAAGGAAGTCGAAAACCTAGAAATTACTCTCCACCAACACGCGCTGACCATCACAGACTCTTTCGATGATCAAATCCACATTTCTTACCATCCATCTATTTCTGCTAACCATGATCTTATCACAAATCAGAACAATAAAACGCTGAGCCTAACGGATAAAAAACTGTCTGAAACTCAGTTTCTATCTTCTGGAATTGGTGGGATTCTCCATATCGCAAGTAGCTACTCTAGTCGTTTTGAAGAAGTTATTCTCCGACTACCAAAAGGGAGAAATCTAAAAGGAATCAACATCTCAGCCAATCGCAGACAAACCAGTATCACTAATGCTAGCCTTGAAAATGCGACCCTCAATACAAACAGCTATATCCTCCGAATTGAAGGAAGTCGTATCAAAAACAGTAAACTCACAACCCCTAATATCGTTAATATCTTTGATACAGACCTTACAGATAGTCAGCTAGAGTCAACAGAGAAGCACTTCCATGCTGAAAATATCCAAGTCCATGGTAAGGTTGAACTGACTGCCAAAAAGTATCTCAGAATCATCCTAGACCAGAAAGAGAACCAACGAATTAACTGGGACGTCTCAAGTAAATATGGTCCTATCCACCAATTCACAAGAGTAAAGCCTGAATCAAGAGGCACGGAATTAAGCAACCCTTACAAAACTGAAAAAGCCGATGTCAAGGATCAACTCATTGCGAGATCTGATGATAATATTGAGCTAGTATCCACATCAAACAGACGTTGACAAAAGCGCTTACATCTGCTACTATGGAAGCATATTTATCTAACTAAAAAGGAGGTTCTACCATGAAACAAGAATGGTTTGAAAGTAATGATTTTGTAAAAACAACAAGCAAGAACAAACCTGAAGAGCAAGCTCAAGAGGTTGCAGACAAGGCTGAAGAAACGATAGCCGATCTCGATACACCAATTGAAAAAAATACTCAAGTAGAGGAGGAAGTCTCTCAAGCTAAAGTCGAACTTGAAAATCAGCAAGAAGAGAAAATCGAAGCTCCTGAAGACAGTGAAGCTAGAACAGAAATAGAAGAAAAGAAAGCATTAGATTCTACTGAAGAAGAGCCAGATATTTCTAAAGAAACAGAAAAAGTCACTATAGCCGAAGAAAGCCAAGAAGCTCTTCCGCAGCAAAAAACAAGCACGAAAGAGCCCCTTCTTATCAGTCAATCCTTAGAAAGTCCCTATATCCCCGACCAAGCTCCAAAATCTACGGATAGATGGAAAGAGCAAGCGCTTGATTTTTGGTCTTGGCTAGTGGAAGCTCTCAAATCTCCTACGAGCAATCTTGAAACAAGTAGCACACACAGTTACACAGCCTTTCTCTTGCTCATTCTGTTTTCTGCATCTTCCTTTTTCTTTAGTATCTACCACATCAAACAAGCCTACTATGGACATATAGCAACTATGCATAATCACTTCCCTGAACAATTTGCTTCATTAAATCTCTTTTCGATTATCTCTATCCTAGTAGCAACAACGCTCTTCTTCTTTTCATTCCTCTTGGGTAGTTTCGTCGTGAGACGATTTATCTACCAGGAAAAGGACTGGACGCTAGAAAAGATTCTCCAACAATATAGTCAACTCTTGGCAATTCCAATCTTCCTCACTGCTATTGCTAGTTTCTTTGCCTTCTTTGATAGCCTGCGATTTACAGCCCTCTTGTGTGTGATTAGCATTGGAATCATTCTTCTTGCCAGTCTCCATATCATTACAAGACCAAGCCAAGCAAGTGAAACCGACTCCTTCTATCAATTATTCTTGTCTGTCCTTGTGAACGGAGTCATTATCCTCCTCTTCTTTGTAGCTGAAGTGGCACTGATTGGGGATTATCTCCGTATCTTAGCCTTTATTTAAACTTCATACTCTTCGAAAATCCCTTCAAACCACGTCAGCTTCGCCTTACCGTAGATATATGTTCCTGACTTTGTCAGTCTTATCTACAACCTCAAAACAGTGTTTTGAGCAGCCTGCGGCTAGCTTCCTAGTTTGCTCTTTGATTTTCATTGAGTAGCAATCCTGTCTTCCATGGCAGGATTTTTTCTATGTCAAAAAAGCAAGTCGATTGACCTGCTTCTACTTTACTTTTCTTGTGCTAATGTTTTAAAATCTTGTCCTAGGATGGGTTGTACTTCTAATTGATTGGCATCTAGTTGGTGGTAAGATGCTGATGGTAGTGACTCTAGGAATTTTGCATAGTTCAAGCGGGCAATGGCTTGATAGTCTTCTGGTTTAGAGCCATCTCCTGTGATTTGAACCAAGTCAATCTCCCACTGCACTTCCTTATCCACCAATTGCTCAGTATAGGCTGCAGGAACAAATGGTTCTCTCGGTAAAACGGTCTTGACCCCTTGAGCCAGATGGTAAACACCGTGCACTTGACCTTCTCCATCCTGATAGAAGGAAACTCTTGCAAAGTAGGCGTCTGTCTCTTGAACCGCACGTACACGCGCTTCAAACTGAGCCAAGCCATCTTCCCCTAAAAAGCTTTTCAAATCCTCATGACTAAAGAAAACAGGATTAAAAATTCCTTGGAAAATCGTCAAACGAGCTCCAGTGTCTGCTAGATAGGCTTGAATACTTGCTTGGAAATAAGCTTCAAAGTCAAAACCATTGAGCCCTTCAATCTCAGTTCCTGTATAAGCAAGTAGGGCTTCTAAAAATGCTTTGATAATCTGCCAGTCTGTCTTCGTTAGTAGGTCAGGAAGATCGACACGGTAAGCCTTTTGACCATCATCATAACTGACTTTAAAAAGAAATTGTGATTGCCCCACTATCGCACACTCGATATACTCGAGACGATTAAGAGGCTGACGGAGATAGACTGCATCATAGCTATGTGACTCCAAGCCATCTACCAAGGTCAAGATAGACTTGGCAGTCAAAATTTCCTGTTCTCCTAAAATGCTCTGTTTATTTGGAATAAAAAATGTTTTCGTCATAACTGGACTCCTTTGAAATCGTTTACATATAGTATACCTTATTTTCCTGAAAGATACAGAAACAAACTTTAGATTTTTGAGTAAAAAGCATAGAAAAACAGCCCCTGAGGACTGTTTAATCTTATACAGTAGCTGCTTGATCCAAGCTTTCACCGATAGCGGCTAGGCGCTCGACAACTTCAGCTTGTGTCAATTCATTTTCTGAAACATAGCGGTTACGTGGGTGAACACGGCACTCGTGTGAGCATCCACGAAGGTACTTGTCTTCATTTTCTTCTGATGTCAAGATACGACGGTTACAGAATGGATTTCCACAGTTGACATAACGTTCACATGGTGTTCCATCAAACCAGTCTTTTCCTACGATAGTTGGGTTGACATGGTTAACATCTACGGCAATACGCTCGTCAAAGACGTACATTTTCCCATCCCAAAGTTCACCTTGGACTTCTGGGTCTTTACCGTAAGTTGCGATTCCTCCGTGCAATTGACCAACATCTTTGTAGCCTTCACGGACCATCCAGCCTGAGAATTTCTCACAGCGAACACCACCTGTACAGTAAACCACGACGCGCTTGTCCATGAATTTTTCCTTGTTATCACGAACCCATTGTGGCAACTCACGGAAGTTGCGGATATCTGGGCGGATAGCCCCACGGAAGTGTCCTAGGTCGTACTCATAATCGTTACGTGTGTCAAGGACAACTGTATCTTCGTCAAGAAGGGCTTCTTTGAACTCTTTTGGAGACAAGTAGGCACCTGTTGTTTCAAGTGGGTTGATGTCGTTGTCAAAGTCGTTGTCTTCCAAACCAAGGTGGACAATTTCTTTTTTGTAGCGAACGAACATCTTCTTGAAGGCTTGTTCACTTTCTTCGTCAATCTTAAACCAGAGGTCTTCCATGCCTGGGAGGCTGTGAACGTAGTCCATGTATTTTTGAGTTGTTTCGTAGTCACCTGAAACTGTTCCGTTAATTCCCTCGTCAGCGACTAGGATACGGCCTTTAAGGCCGATTGATTTACAGAAAGCCAAGTGATCTGCAGCAAATTGCTCTGCATTTTCAATTGGAGTATAAAGGTAGTAAAGTAAGACACGAATATCTTTTGCCATAAGATTTGTTCTCTTTTCTATTCTTAAATTTTCAGAATTTTTCATCTAACTATACTAGTATACCTGCTTGAGAAAACGAATGCAATTTATTTGACTGGAAATTGTAGAAAGGTGCTTATCCCTGCACTTCATCAGTAACCATAGCGAATAGCAGATAATTCTCTCAATTTTTTGATCTGCTCGGATTGACTTTCTGATAACATCAGCTTATTGTCAATCAACACACGTGAGATGTCAACATTCATTTGACTCAATATAAATGGGGTAGAGGTCCCATCGTCCTCTAATCGCCTTTTATAACTTACTAACAGATTTTTCAAAGGAGTCAGTTGAGGCGTATTGTTTATACCTTCCAGTAGATAATCAATGATAATCATGGCTTCACAACGTCTTTCGCTGCCTCCGGCAAACCATTTTAATGGTGTCATACTCATTTACCTCCTGAAATTCGTTTATAAATTGAAAAACTATCATTCCTAACTCTCGCGCCAGTATTTACCCAAACACCCTCTGTAAAAAAGTCAGCAAAAATGGTAATGTTGCAAAAATATTATTAATCACATGCACCGCATAGGATGGATAAATGCTCTTGGTATAGCGGGTCAAACTAGCAAAGATGATGCCAGATGTTGCAAAGACGAAGATATCTAACAAACTAGGCAGGCTTGAAAAATGAGGAAGAGCAAATAAAATTGACGGAAGAAGCAAATCAAGGCCAAATCTCGAATGCTTAAAAAAGGCGTGTTGCAGTAATCCTCTATAGATTAGCTCTTCCATAAGTGGAGTCAGAAAGAACAAAGTTATATAGATACCTAGCTCAGCAAAGTTGGTCCCACTATAACCGATCAATACAGCCCAACCTTCAGCAGTTGACTGAACATGTTTAGCTGTCTGAACGTTAAAAGAGATCTGGAGCACTACCACTAATACTGTCAAAATCGAATACCAAAGCCATTTTTTTCTTGGAATGCGAAAGAGATAGCCATGGCCTGTCTTAACCAGAATCCAAATCATGACTCCGCTAAATAGCAAACTCAAGAGATTTTGAATCCAGACGAAATTGCCAATCTGGGAAGAAAATTGCCAATAATTTTGAACAATAAGCGTCAGCTGAGAAAGACCAAATACGAAAAATAGGTAAGAGAAAACTGCACTAATTTTGAATAGAAGTTGATACTTCTTCATATGAACTCTCCTTTGTAAACTCGAGACATCTCTAATATAAGCTATATTTTCCTAAATCCTTACTCCAAATCCTAAATGGTATTTGAGATTTCCTGAATGGTTAAACAGCGATAAGAAAACACGGATATCTATGCTCTCGTTTCAAAAAATCACTGCCTCCCCCAGATAAGCCTGAGGAAAACAGTGATTCAATTTTTAGGAATTAGGAATGAATACACGAAATCAATTGATCTTATGATTTTTTGTTTTTCAAGAATTCATCGTATTGTTTTTGCATTTCGTTCAATACTTTATCGTAAGCACCTTCAGATTTCAATTTTTCCATCAATTCTGGAATAGCTTTATCTGGGTCTACAGTACCAGTGTTGATAGCTGTATCGAATTGTTGCATTGTGTTAGAGATTGCTGAGATTTCAGATTTCACATTGTCAGTGTTAAAGATGAATCCAAGTGCTGGAGATTCTTTAGCTTCAGCCAACTGTTTCTTAGAATCTTCGATTTGTTGGTCTGTAACGTTTTCGTTGATGTAAAGGATCCAGTTGTTACCAGTGTTCCATCCACCCATGTGAGTGTTTCCTTTGTAGCCATCAAGGACTTTAACACGGTTTTCTTTACCTGGAATTTTTTCCCAGTTCTTGCCTTCTGGACCATAAACAAGACCGTTCAAGAGTTCTGGGTTAGTGTTCAAGAGGTTCAACACTTCCATTGATTTTTCTTTGTTCTTAGAGTTGTTTGAGATAACAAAGTTAGCAACTTGTGTTGTTTGGTTTTTCTTAATGAAGTTAGTGATTGGTTTGATTTGGATATCTTTGTTCGCAACACGTGAAAGCAAGCTGTTACCGTAGTCAGCTGGTCCTACTGTTTCTTCACGAACGAACCAAGTATCTTGTTGAAGGTCAAATGAAGTATCGCTTGTTGCTACGTCTTTTGGAATGTATCCAGCTTCATAGAATTTGTGAAGAGTCTTCAAGTGTTCTTTAAAGCGAGGCACTTCGTAACGGTTTACGATCTTAGTAGTGTCCCCTTCAAGGTCGATAACGAATGGAAGTCCATTTGGAACTGGGTAGTCAAAGTTATCAGATGGGATGAAGTTCTTAGTAACCGCAAATGGCACTACATCTGGAGCTTTTTCTTTGATTTGTTTCAAGACTGGTTCAAGTGTTTCATATGAAGTGACACCTGAAATATCGATACCGTATTTAGCAAGAAGAGTTCCGTTGAAAGCGAAGTTTTGAGATGATGCAACGTTGGCTGCAACTGGAACTGCGTAAATTTTACCGTTAATGCTGTTACCTTTGATGTAAGCTGGGTCAAGTGCTTTATAAAGCTCTGCCCCTTCTTTCTTATACAAGTCAGTCAAGTCAGCATAGGCACCTTTTTGAGCATTTACAACATAGTTAGATGCAAAGGCGATATCGTAGTTTTCACCAGATGATGTGATAACTGACATTTTCTTATCATAGTCACCCCATCCAAGATATTGGATATCCAATTTAGCACCAACTTTTTCACCGATGATTTTGTTGGCATTTTCTAGCAATTCATCTAAGTTATCTGGTTTGTCACCGATTTGGTACATTTTGATAACAGTTTTTTCACCTGAAGCTGAGTCAGCAGCTTTCTTGTTACCTGAAAGGTTTCCACAAGCAGCGAGACCAGCAGCCAAAGCGACTACGCTAGCAGATGCAAAAGCATATTTTTTCCAGTTTTTCATGACAAAAACTCCTTTTTTTATTTTTAAACTTATAAACAATGTAATGATCTTAACTTCACGCAAGGGAAGTTTGGAAATGAGAAATGATTTTTCTCGACAAGCGCTATTCTTTCACACCACCGATAGTCAAACCTTTTACAAAGTAGCGTTGGAAGAATGGATACAGAATCGCGATTGGAAGGGTTGCGACCACAACCATGGCCATACGACCTGTTTCTTTTGGAAGAGCAACTCCCAGTTGACCAGATAGACCGACTGCTTTGGCGATGTAATCCATATTTTGCTGGATTTGCATGAGCAAATATTGCAATGGATACAAGTTGTCACTCTTGATGTAAAGAAGGGCGTTGAACCAGTCATTCCAGAAACCAAGAGCTGTCAAAAGCGTGATGGTTGCGATACCTGGTAATGACAATGGCAAACAGATTTGGAAGAAAATCCGGGCCTCACTAGCACCATCGATACGAGCGGATTCTAGAATGGCTTCTGGAATGGTCTTCTTGAAGAAGGAACGCATCAAGATGATGTTAAATGGTGAGAGAAGCATTGGAACAATCAAGGCCCAAACTGTATCACCAAGTTGAAGTAAACGAGTTACCACGATATAGCCCGGTACCAAACCCGCGTTAAACAACATACTAAGAAGGGCAAAAATCGTAAAGAATCTGCGATACTTAAAGGTTGTCCGTGAAATAGCGTAGGCATAAGTTGTTGTGATAAAAACGTTTGTGATAGTCCCCACCACTGTTACAAAGACTGAGATGAAGAGGGCTTGGAGAATTTTATCCTTAAATTGTGCCAAGAACTCAAAACCGTCTAAGCCAAATTGAGATGGGAAGAAGCTATATCCATTTTGGAGGATACTCTTTTCATCTGTCACAGAGATAACAATAACGAATACAAAGGGTAGGATACAAGAGAGGGCAACCAAACCAGAAATGGTACTAAAGAAGATATCTGCTTTCTTACTGAAGGAGTGAATGCCGACATTATCAATTTTTTCTTTTTTAATTTTCTTTTCTGCCATATTCTCCTCCTTTCTAGAACAAGGCTGAGTTTGGATCAACTCGTCTTGCAAGTAAGTTTGATAGGATAACCAGAATCAAGCCGACAACTGATTGGTAGAGACCTGCTGCTGAAGCCATCCCGATATCCGCTGTCTGAGTCAAACCGTTATAAACATATACATCCAAGACGTTGGTTACGTTATAAAGCTGACCAGCATTGTGGGGGATTTGGTAGAAGAGACCAAAGTCTGCACGGAAGATGTTTCCGACTGCAAGGATGGTCAATACAGTTACCAATGGTGTCAACTGCGGAATGGTTACATTGCGAATTCGTTGCCATTTGCTAGCTCCGTCCACTGTCGCTGCTTCGTAGTAGGTTGGATCAATTCCCATGATTGTCGCATAGTACATGACACTGCTATATCCAAAGCCTTTCCAAATACCTAGGAAAAGTAGGAGATATGGCCAGATACCCAAATCAGCGTAGAAATTGATTTCCTTCATTCCAATAGATTCTAGGAAATGGTTGAACACCCCTTTATCAATGTTTAGGAAGGCATCTGTAAAGAAACTGATGATAACCCAAGACAAGAAGTAAGGGAACAACATAGAAGTTTGGAAGATCTTAACCATTCTCTTAGAACGGAGTTCACTTAAGATGATGGCAATCCCTACTGATACAATCAAACCGATAAAGATAAAGCCTAGATTGTAGAGGACAGTATTTCGTGTGATAATAAAGGCGTCTTTTGAACTAAACAAGAATCTGAAATTATCGAGTCCGACCCATTTACTATTCACGATACTATCTATAAATCCATTACTGGTCATGTGGTAGTCTTTAAAGGCAACCACGTTCCCAAATACTGGAATGTAGAAGAATAGAATCAACCAGAGTGCCCCTGGCAAAACCATCAAGAGAAAGATCCAGTTGTCTCTCAAGGTTTTTGAAAACTTATTCATAATTTCCTCCCTTTTTTATTTTGATATCCATCTAAAAATTCCTTTTTAGACTTTTGATAACGATTACATTATTAGTATACTCCTATTTGAAGGTTAGGTTAAACTACTAATTATAGAAAAAACTCCACAAATTATTTTATGTGGAGTACTTTTTTAAGAAAGGGATGTTTCACGAGAAACACTCTGCCCAATGCAAGGTGTTCTTGTTTTTTATGTCGTGTAAATCGTTGAAGCTGTCGCAATAGTATGCCACTGGTTGGCTGTTGTGGCTGCGAAGTCCTTATCTGTGTAAAAGTCAGTAAATGGCAGGATTTCCACTTCTAGCTCATCGATACGGTCCAGCTGACCTGCCAGATAAGCCTCGATGCGACTTTCTGCGCGTTTGATGCGTTGCAAGAGTCCGCCCATACGGATATCGACCGTATCCAAACCAAAGACCTTGTTTTCTTTCAGCCATTGGTGGCTAAAGAGGGCATGGAAGTCTTCAATTTGGCTTCTGAGTTCTGGTAATTCTTGTCTTGCGATTTCTTGCAGGCTTTCCTTATCGTTTACTTGATAGGCCTGACGAATGCGTCGTCCCACATCCACTTTGCTACTTAAAATCTGGTTCAACTGGGCCTGAGTTTCAAAGAGGTAGGCATAGTTGCCAGCTTTTTCTTTAATGTTAGCAAGCGTCTCAGCAGCCTGAGCGAAGTGCGGTTTGTCCTGTTCAGGTGTCATGTGTCGGTCAAGGATCGGACAGAGAACATCCTGATAAAAGACATAGCGGTTGGGATTGATGCCACTGAGATTGCCTGGCAAGTCTGGCAAGAGGTTGGCAAGGTCAATCTGCATAAAATCTTCAACCGATAGACCTGTATTGGTCTGGAAATGAGCAGACAGTCGGTCTAGGTCATTGCGATAGCTGAGTTCTGCCCAGATTTGCAAACTTGGTAGGATAGAAAACTGAGCGGTCTCACCACCATTGTCCCCCCAACCCGTCACGATGACTTCTTTGATGTCATTGGCACGACAGGCTTTATTGGCTTCAAGAGCGATGAGACGGCTGAAATGGTTGTTGGGTGTGAAACCAATCCACTTCCAAGCACCCCCCGCAAAGGCAAGGTCATGACTAATCTTGTGGTGGTTACTAAAGTTACGGTTGTATTTTTCCTCGCTATCCTGATAATAGTCCCAGTAAACCAAAGTCACTCGGTCTTTGAGACGGTCTAGGTAGACACGAGTTTCTTCTGGAATTTCCACATCACGGTCGTACTGGCCATCTGCTGACATAAGTTTAAAGAACATATCGCTCCACATCTGGCAGTGGAAACCATATTTGTCAGCAATATCTAGCACGCGCTCCAAGTGTTGGCACATGAGGAGACTACGATCCACAACACCGTTCAGAATCAAGTAGCGTCCCAAACCAACCAAGTGGGCTTCGTCCATCCCAATATTGACCTTGCGAGTCTTCAGTTTAGATAGGGTAGCAAACATGCCATCAATCAGGTCATAAACCTTTTCTTCGCCGATGAGAAGAATATCCTCCACATCACGGAGCTCCTGGACTTCTTTGACACCCCATTTGACAAAGGCTGACAAGTGGGCCAAGGTCTGGATGCAGGGCACAAAGGTCATGTCAAACTGCTGGGCATAGGCTTCAATTTCCTGCAACTCCTCAGCGGAGTAGGCTCCACGGAAATAGCCAAAGTAAGGCTGCCCTTCAATTTGGTAGGTGTCTTCCATGTAGAGCTCAAAGGTTGAGTAGCCCATGAGAGCCAAGACCTCAATCATCTGCTTGGCAGCAGCCACATTCAGCACCGCATTGCGCGAACAGTCAGCCATGTAGGCTAAATCTTCATAAGCCGCCTTCTCTTCAATCTCTACTTTATCACCTTCTACTAGAGCTGTTGCCAACAAGGACAAGGCACGATAAAGTTGGTGGGGTTTGCGGTAGGTCAATTGATAGTGGCCACCCTCACCCTTGATAGAGATAGAAGCTTGGTCAGATTGAGCGATAGCTACCTCTACCTCTGGTAGCGGAATGTGCTTTATCAGCAAGTCAATTGCCTGAGTTTGTTTGGAACTAAGTCCTGTAAATCTTACCATTGATTTTCCTCCTGTAGCCAGTTGACAAGGGCTCCGTAGAGATTGGCATCTGCATGATAGGTGCAAGCTTGGATAACTGGTGCGACCGTGTATTCTTCGTAGGTATCGACAAAGTTATCAACAGCCTTCTTGACACCTTGAATAAAATCTGGATTTTGACTGATAGAGCCTCCCAGACTGATGACATCTGGGTCGATGAGATATTGGATATTGAGCAAGCCTTGCGCCAGATTGCGGTTCATGCGCTCAATGGCTTCTTGACAAAGGGCATTTCCTGCTTCGGCCTCTTGGTAAATCTTGCGACCGTCCCAATCAGTCTGACCAGATTTTTCAATCACGTAGCGTACCATATTCCCAGTTGACGCTAGTTGCGACCAGTTGTTGAGCTTTTCAGCAGGGGCAAGGGTGGTCATGTAGCCAAATTCTCCACCCAGGCCGTGGCGACCTCGATGAAGTCTACCATTGATAATCATGGCTCCGCCAATCCCTGTCCCAATCACGACACAGGCTGCATTTTCAATCTCTGGATGTGCTAGTAATTCACTGAGTCCAACACAGTTGGCATCATTTTCTAGATGGACAGGTAGCTGATGATGAGCAAGCGCCTCATACCAAGAAAATCCGTGGATGTAGGGCACGGCACTGAAACCATCAATCACACCTGTTTCTTGATTGACCGCGCCTGGAACGCTCAAAGCAATCCCACTGTAATCCTGCTCTGACAAGCGCTGGTCTAACCAAGCTAGTAAATCCTCCAAACTTTCAGGCGTTGGAATGCTTGTCTTATTCAGTATTTTCCCATCAGGAGTCAGACTGGCAAACTTAATCCCAGTCCCTCCGATATCAATCGTTGCAATGGTCATTGTTTTTACCATAAAAGGGGCGAATCAGCAGTTAGTTCTTACTTTTTCGCCCCTCCTTTCTCTTTATGTTTACTTTTTGAAATTAAATTTCTTCTTTTTTGATGAATTCTGTACGAATCTCTTGTGGTGAAATGAGGCCTCTATGAACTGGGTATGGTCGTTCAAGTAGGTCAAGGAAGAGATGTTGGCTTTCCGGTACACGTACATTTTCACTACACATATTGTAGTAACGAAGAACATAGCCCTCCTCATTTTCAGCTACCTTAAAGGCTGTTGGACAGATTTGTGGTATGCTGAGAACAGAATGGCTCAAGAGGCTACCAGTCGCAGCCACGCTTCCTTCCTGTCTAGCAAGCTGAAGGCTGGTAAATGGTGTCTGCAAGGCCTTAGCACGACGGAAAGCTGAGAAGCGTTCTTGGGCTTGGTGGCATTCAAGCGCAAACTCAACTTCAAACTCACGCAAGCATTGAGCTTCTGGTGTTGGGAAGTAACCCCAGTCACCTAGCTCACCTGATGCACGCAAAATAGTCACTGCAATGGTGTCGTCTCCAAGGATTTCGTATTCATTTAATCCCTTGTTGGATACAGTCACCCCTTTTTCATCGTCATACAGACTGACAAAGGCTTGTTGGTGTTGAGGATTTTCAGGATTTTCCCATGAAGCTGCTGGTTTGTTTGGTCGTGTCACCACCTCATAGATGCTTTCAGAATCATTGCTTGGACGCGTGTTATGAGTCTTGACCAAGAGACGGATACGGTGATCCTTGGCAGTGTTAGTAAAGCGAGTCTTGCAACGGATTTGTGGATTATCAACGAAGACAGTCATCTCAGTTTCCAGAGGAATACTTGTTAACTCTTCTGAACGTCCAGCTTCACGCTTCATGAACTCGATGATACCTTTTTGCTCTTCTTCTAGCTTTTCATCCGCACTGACAGGTACAGTCAATTCATGTTTGAGCAAAATTTTAGCATAGCGAGCTGTGTTTTCCAAGACCTCGTAGCCCTTAAGCTCTGCATAGATTGGCTCTGTTCCTTTGGGTTGGAAATAGATATACTCGTTTCCGATGTCACCACGGTCTTCGAAGCGGATAAAATCTTCATAGGCTTCGTGAGTTGTCTTGTCATAGACTGTGATATTGTCATCCACACTTACCGTTACAAACGGTGTATCAATCACCCCGTTTTGGTAAATGCCTTCGCGGTGTTCTTGTTCTCCTTCCAGCAATTGGAAGGTTGTCCAAGAAAGTGGCGCTAGGTGAACTGGAATGGTCACGCGCACTTGACGAGCAATACGAGCTTGGCGGAACTTATCTTTTGGTAAATCATACTCAAAATTAGCTCCGAGATCTTCGATTTTAGCCTCTACAGGACGACCATCCAAGTCCTCCACACGGTAGCTTGGCAAGGTAAGAGCAGCCATCTTCTTGTAACCCTCTGTTGGGTGCAATTCCTTGAAATCACAAGTCGCAACATCAATCACTGTGCTGACAGTATCAACCTTATCATGCAAGCCTGTGTTAATGACAGTAAAGAGATAGTCACTTTGAGCCTTAGCCGTAGCAATTTTACCCTTCCACTCGTTAAGAAGATTGCTCTTAACAAAGTTTCCGACTTGATTAACCTTGGCAAAACGAGTTTCCATCTCACGATGAACTTCGTCCACGCTACAACCACAAATGCTATCATGCGGCGCATTTTGCAAAAGAGTTTTCCAAGCATAGGTCAACTGGTCCTTGTGGTTATGACCGCCAGTGATAATCGTCAAGGGTTCTACAACTTGCTCTAGGAGGTTGCTATTTTCTTGGAAGGCTTGTTTGAGATAAATACGAGATGAAGAAGTGTTGGCAAGTGTGTACCAGCCGTCTGTTTCCTGACTGGTCAACTCACCTATAACCGTTGATAACTGCTCTGGTAGGGCACTTTCCACGGCTTGGACATATTCATCAAAAGAACTATGAACAAAGGTTACATCTGGGAAGAGTTCATTTGCCACACGAATGGCTTCACTCAAATTTTTCTGAACAGGCTGGTGGTCACAGCCGTTCATCATCAACCACTGGTTGGTCGAAGCGTAGTCACGCACTTCTGCCAGTTTTTGTTTCCAGAAGGTCAAGGCCTCGTCCTTGTCAACTGGAATTTCATTCCCATTACTGTACCAGTTGGCAAAGAGGATACCGAGGACACGGCTACCATCCGCACCCTGCCAGTACATTTCTGAAAACTGGGAAGTAAACTGCTCATCTTCGAGGACTTGGTTATCAAACCCAATCGGCTTCACACCACGACCGAAGGCTGCCACGTGAATGCCTGATTTTTGAAGGATTTGAGGCGCTTGCCCCATATTTCCAAAGGTATCTGGGAAGTAACCAATCTGAGTTGATTTGCCCCATTTTGCAGCCTCCTGCTGACCGATAAGAGTATTACGGACATTGGCTTCACTTGAAATCAAGTAGTCATCTTGCAAGATGTAAAAAGGACCAATTTTAAGTTTGCCTTCGTCAATATATCGTTGGACTTTGTCGCGATTCTCAGGGCGAATCTCCAAGTAGTCATCAAGGACAATGGTTTGACCATCTAAGTGAAAGCTCTTGAACTCAGGGTCATTTTCAAAGAGATCGAAGAGATTGTCAAATAATTCCACCAACTGCATACGGTGGCTTTCAAAAGGCAAGTACCACTCACGATCCCAGTGACTATGTGAGATAATATGTACGACAACATTTTCCATGAAGTAAAACCTCATTCTAAATTTAAATTTTTATTGTTAACGTTTTAAATGTAAATTTGTGATTCTGACAAGAATCAGTGAAGCGAAAGCGAGCTCCTTATACTCAATGAAAATCAAAGAGCAAACTAGGAAGCTAGCCGCAGGTTGCTCAAAGCACAGCTTTGAGGTTGCAGATAAAGCTGACGTGGTTTGAAGAGATTTTCGAAGAGTATTAGCGGATATCCAAGTAATCCAAGACCAATTCACAGAACATCATGTTAGCCCAAGAGAACCATTCACGAGAGTAGAGAGTTGGGTCATCCACGTGGAAGCTTTCGTGCATAACACCTGTACCACCATCGCAAGCAACCAGCTGATCCAGCAAGAATTTTTTCTCTGCCTTATCTCTTGTTGTCAAACCTTGGATAGAAAGGGCGATTGGCCAGATATAGCGATAGAAGGTATGAGAACTTCCGAGACCACTAGCGTATTCTCCTTGGTAGAAGTAGGGATTTTCAGGGCTCAGAATGGTACGACGAGTTGATTGATACACTTCATCGTTGACATCGCAGTAGCCCAGATAAGGCGCAGCCAACAAACTTGGAACGTTTGGATCATCCATGATGCTGGCATTTCCTAGACCATCCACTTCAAAGGCATAAATCTTTTCGCCCTTGCTGTTGGTGGTGTAAGCATAGTTTTCGATACCTTCTTGGATCTCTTCTTGCAGACGTTTAGCGTCTGCGATGACACTCTCGCTATCAGCTAGATTCAATTCTGTAAAGATTTCTTGCACATAACCCAAGACTACTGCTGCAAACATATTTGACGGAATCAAGTAACTATACTGACAGCAATCATCACTCGGACGAAAGGCTGACCAAGTCATACCTGTCACTGCAAAATCAGGTCCAAAGCCATCATTTACCAAGGTGTCTTCCTTGCGGTCCGTATCTCGGACAAAACGATAAGGAGAGTTCTTGTGGTCTTGTTCCACCGTCCACAGATGGAGGATTTCCTTGGTCGCTGCGACAAAAGTCTCATCAAACTGACTAGTCTCGCCAGTCTCTTTCCAGAGGAGATAAGCCAACTGCAAAGGATAGCAAAGCGAGTCCACCTCGTACTTGCGTTCCCAAATCCAGCCATTAAGGTCTGTATGGTCGGTCTCGTGGTGCCCCTTCCAGTTTTCCTCAATGTTGAAGGAATTGGCATAAGGATCCTTGAGTACCAAGGTCATCTGACGTTTGACCAAACCTGCAATGGTCTGACGCAGGAGGGCATCTCTTTTAGCCACATGAAGGTAGGGTCTGAGTTGAGCTGTCGAATCTCGAAGCCACATAGCAGGAATATCTCCTGTGAGCACAAAGGTTGAACCATCTTCTAGGATTTCAACCGTATTGTCCAAGGTGTCTGTGTAACAACGCTCGAAAACATCCACCCACTCTGGATGGTCCTTAGCTCGCTCTGCCACTTCATCTAGCCATTCTCTAACAATTTCTTTTGAATAAATCATCGTGCAGTATCCTCTTTCAAACAAGTTTCATTTTCAGTATATAGCTTTTGAGACAGAAAATACATACACAAATGATAGTCATTTTTCTACATAATAAAAGAATTATTATTTTAGGTTTCCTTAGGGCTTCCTGACCCTTATATCACGCGCTTTTTAACAAAAAATACTAACATTACTTTTTAATACTTGCTCCCCCAAAGTACGCAAAAAGGGGAGCAAAAAAGCCCCACAAAAGGGCTAAGATTTGACGAGTTCAGCAGGCAAGAAACTAGCACGGTCAAACGTGCTTTTTTTATTGCTGATAGGTTCATTATACCACGTAGTATATAAAAGGCAAAAATAACTCATATCAAAAAGCACTTAGATTGTTCTAGGTGCTTATTTAAATCGTTTCAAGTTTTAGACTCTTGACAAATTCATCCCATTCGGCATCTAACTCCTCAACAGTTTTATTCTTATTTCGTTCATAGGCTTTTTTTAACAATTCATCCAGATTGTCGTCTTCGCCTTCTGGCCAATCATAAATATCTTTTTTAACCATATCATTCAATCCTTCCAAATTCAAAGTCGAATGCTTGAGATAATAATTCAAGAGTTTTCTCTTGTGCTACAACTTCAGTATAATCCTTTTTCGCAAACTTTTCAATATTATCTTTATACAATGGGCAAATATGAAGTCTCAGCCTACATTTGCCTACTTATACACTTCTAGCTCTCCGTTCTGGTGGATTCTCGCAAAGTTTAAGACGGCTATCTGTTTGTATCGGTGGTAGCTAGTGGAGCTAGTACCTGCCATCTCTACGCATTCACTCATTGTTTTCTTCCTCATGTAGCAATAATGGATAATAAAGTATTTTCTGGCTCGTTTGTTCTCTATGCTGTTGATGTCTTGGGCGAATATCTCCAATCCCTCACGGATTGCTTTTTCATGCTCACCGCTCAAATTCCACTGATCAGGTAAGATAAGTTCCCAAGCCTCTTCATCTATCGTAACTTGGTTTTCACTTCCTGCCATCCTCTGGAAACGTAGAAAGTAAGTCATCCGCTCTCTGACGTTCATCATCGTTTTAAACTTATCCAGCTCCATTAGTTCGCTCCTTCCACCTTGCTCAAGTGTTCTATAGCTTTTTGCCTAATTAAGTATACATTTGTTCTTGATTTTCCTATTTCTTCAGCTACTTCCAAAGCTACAAGATTATTCAAATAAAAAAGTCTTAGAACAGAACGCTCAAGCGGATTGACCAACTTATCAATCAGCCTAGATATTTCCATTCTCTCTTCAGTAAGTCGCTCAATCCTCTGAAGCGTATCCTCTTTTAGTTTTAGAACACTTATAAGATTGTTCTCTGTCTTGTTCTCTCTGCTTGCCTGTACCCTGCTATGGCTTAGTGTTGGCTTTTTGATAATACCACCTTCCAGGGCCTCCAATTCCAAATATAAGCCTTTGATTTCCTTGCTTATCCACTTAACGCCCTCTAGTTTTTCTTTTACCTGCTCTGGTGTCATGCCTCGGCCTCCTCTATGATATAATATTTTTATCGGAATATCACAAAGGAGTCAGCCCTGTGCTGGCTTTTTTTGCTATTTCTCTATGTTCGCTCTAGCTTCAAATGCTTTCCCGTGAGAAAAAATGTACAATGACGGGTGAAGCTCATAGAAGCGCGTGGGGAGGGAGATAGCCCCCATATCTCCTTATGGTTTGATAAGCAATTAAGGCAAGTTAGTTCTTTGCCTATCTGCTTATCATTTGGTAAGCAACAAATCCAAAATAACAGACTTTTAAACCGCTCTTATCTCCCTGTCATTTGGTAGGAAAATAAGGGGAGTTATTTTAGTTCTTATTTCCCTATCATTTTGTAAGGAGAAAATCCAAATTAAGGAAGCTAATAAGTCTCCTTATCTCCTTACAGTTTTTCAGGGAGCAAAATCAAAATAAGCGATGTTATTTCCTGTCTTATTTCCTTACCGTTACCGTTTGACAAGGAGAAAAACGAAAATAAGGGGCTTTTAAATTCGTCTTAACTTCCTATCGTTTTGTAAGTAATTAAGAAGGCTTATTGTCGTCCTTATCTGCTTGTCATTCTGCAAGGAGTAAATCGGAAATAAGAGGGGTAAAAACTCCGCTTATCTGCTTGATAAATGATAGGGGGGAGATAGCCACTTTCTCGGCGTTCGCTCGGAGTTCAAGTATATAGACCCTTACCATTCTTCTGGTTCGCTAAACATACTTTCAGGCAAGCCACAAACTAATACAAGATACTGACACGCGCTATAATCTACCCAAAGCGCTCCATCTTCAGAATGGTTAAAATACTTGTCTGGTAGTGTTCCAAGGTATGCACCATTTTTATATATAGATACCCCACCTTCTCGGCTTGGTAACAGTCCAGTATATCCTCTGCGTAGTCCATGCTTCAAAGCGTTGCTATTGCCATATTTTGGCTTTCTGTTGCCCCTGTTGCCTTTTGCTACTTGGTTGCCTGGTAAAAATCTCCCTCGGCTATCACGTTCCATATTGCATCCTTTCTACGGTGTTCGTTTGGTATTTTTTTTGCCACTACTTCACAAAAACCTCACCTTTTCTAACCCTCGGTAAACCTCTCTACCTTGTGGTAACCTTGGGGTTCTATCACTAGAAAAAAGCCCTGTACCTTTGTAAAACCTTAGTATTTTGAAGTATGTGACCTTGTACTAACCTTGTACTTTTTATATATAACCTAATCCTTACCTCACCCTTTTTTGGAACGTTTACCGCACCCTTTTTGGAACGCTCTACTTACTTAAATCCTTGATATATCTAGCTTTTTTAACATTTAAACCGTCTAATATGTAGTATTTGTTCGTTTGGTAAATTACACACTACTTCATATTATCCTACAATCTCGAACCATTCAGCCAAAATCTATCCCCTTTTTCAATATACTTCAAAAACTTCTTATAGTGCTTATGATACCTGTCACGTTTCATATACCTTGGTCTTTCAGGGAAACCATCAAACATATATCTACCACGTCTAGGACTCCACCCTGGTTCTACCTTTCTGGCTTCTTTTAGTGCAAGCTCCCAGTAGTATTGGCAATCCGTTTTACTGCGGTTCAGAGTGCTCTTGTGGATATCTAGACAAGTACCGCAACTAAAATATAAATACCGTTTATAAAGCAACCTGCACCGTCTCCCACAATCAGGGCAAAGAAAGAAATATCGATTACCTCCCTTAGTTCCTGCTATTCTGTCTAATTCAAATGACTCTCCACCAAAATCAATCATTAAATTATCCAAATCAATCTCTAAACGTTGACCGTCCAACTCGGCTATACCCTTAGATATTCCTCTCAGCTTCATTGGTTTAGTGATTGTTTCTATTGCTAACTGCTTCATTATTTCCCCCTATATGGAAAAACCCAAAACTATTGGGTTGATAGCAAAAAGGGGATTGCTCCCCCTGTGTTCTACTTCAAATGCTCTGTATAACCAGCAAGTCCTTTATATTCGCCCTCTACGTCCAACTTTTGGAGTAGGCTAATACTTTCATCGCCTAGCTTTTCCAACGTACCAAAAGCAGTCATAGAGTCCATAGGGATAGGCGTATCAGAAAGCAAGCGATCAGCATAGTCTAATAGTTCCAGCTCGTAGTCTGTGATCTTATTCAGCAAGCTCTCAAAGTCCTCTGACTCTTTGAGTTGAAGCACGCGCTCCCGTTTGTAACGTTCTTCAAATGCTTCAACCTCTCCTGGTTGTTTGTGGTAGTCTTTAAAACTGTCACAAATACGCTTAAAGGTCTTGTTTAGCTTGTGATCTTCCACATACTCAGCTACTAGCGTGCCTTTATCCTTGTAGGTCAATGAGATTACAGGCTGGCAATATGTCCCAGTCATATATCCCAGTAGCGCGTGACCTGCTACTTGAGCGGTCGCCTGATCACAAAAATAGTAAGTGAAAGTAAATGTTTTTGCTTTATCCGAAAATGTTTTTAATGTCATGTTGTTTTTCCTCTTTCTGTTTTTAAGGGTGTCACTAGTAGTTACACCATTGCAAGGGGGTCGGTACTATCTACCCCATTTTGTTATCTGTATAATACTAGCAAACCAGCAATCGCACCCATACCATCACTATCTCCTACGGTTGCGGTTGAATGTTTTACATCAATTACCTGCACGGTCGCCATAAAATCATTTACTTCCTGTTCAAAATTTTCTAGTGATTGTTGCCATTTGTAATAAAAAAATAGTTTAATTTTCATGTTTTTTACTCCTTTTGTACTTAATTGATTTTTCTGTCCCCTTTTTTATACGCTTCTTACAAATTTTATACACTTGTTTTTAAAAGTGTATAAAAAATAAAGTCAGTAGTACCAAGGGTTTTGCTATTGTTTTATACACTTTATACATTAAAATAAAAATATATATAGGGATAATAGGGACTCTATTTCTGAAACATGATATAAGGAAATTTTTTTATTTCCGTGTTTTTCGTATAAAGTGTATAAAACCCTTGATATGACAACGTTTTTAAGTGTATAAAATTTTTGCCCTACTGTGTAAAGTGTATAAAATTCTTATTTTCTTTTCCTTCTCTTTTTGTACTCTGGCCAATGGTTGTAATACCCGCGTTCATTCTTTGGCTTTTTCTGCTTTTCGGGTGTTGCCCTACCATTAGCATAGGCTACGCTTGCAAACGGCGGTAGGTCTTCTTTAGGATAAAAACCTTTATGGATCTGTTGCCCTGCAGGGATAACCTTCTGGCCAACTGCGAAACCTTCAGGCAGGTTGCTTTTGATTTCTCGATGTAAGCCCATTTCTGACCTGTTTTCTTTAATACCATAGTATTCTAGGAAACCTTTCCAAACGTGATAGACAAAACTATTAGGAATAAACTCACTTGTCAATTCATCAGTAAAAAACTTAGAAACAAAATCAATAACGGGGTTCATGTCCTTATGGTGTTCTTCAAGTATTTCAATAGACTTCGTAGGGTTAATGTCAGCGATTGGTGTTTCAATAGCCAACTTAACCAGGTACTCCAGCACTTCTTTGCGGTTAATGTAATCGTCTTTGATAGCCTTGTTAGGATTACCTTTAAATATTTTGGTAAAAGGTAAAATTCTAAATCGCCTATCAATAGCTGATTTATCCCCGTTCATTCTTGGTAAACCATTAGAAGATTGTACTACCGTCATATTAAGGCGTATGCTATAAGGGCGTTTCCCTTTGTCCTCTATGGTCATTATGTCGCCTGTTGCTAAGCTAAACATATCTGAAGTGTCTCTAATTACTGCGTCCTTTTGTACATCATCACCGATTACAAGCGACTTTCCCAATAATATAGACGTTGAAAATTGACTTTTTGTTAAACCAGTGATCTTCAAACTTGCCACATTTTCCATACCAACTAGGTTTATAAGTAGCTGCTGAAAAGTTCCTTTTCCTGTTCCACCTTCACCGAAAAGCCAAAAGATTTTTTGCAAAGACTGCCCTGTGACGCTTGCTTTTATAATCTGGATAGCAAGGTTATAAAGCTCCTTGTCACCGTCAAACAACTCTAAAAGCCAAGCTGTCGGCTTCCAGCCGTTAATTATAGGCTCTTCTGCTCCAGGGCTATAACCTGTTTTTATCTTTCTTGTTGCTGTAATCTCTGGTGTCGTTTCTTCAAAAATGCCTGTCTTAGCATTGTATAGCTGTTTCCCAATTACAGTATAATTGCCTTGGATTTCCCTCATTTGGCTCTGTCTAGCTATTTTATAAAGCGTATCAAATGCCTGTTTTTCCGTTGCGTTTGGATAAATGACAGAAATAAGATCTTGCAAAAATTCATTATCCTCTAACCAGATACCAAAATCAGGATTATAGAAATATAATGGGGCTTTTTGCCCTTGTGCCTCTGGCTTAATTCTAATAAATCGGACGTACTTTTTTAATATAATAGCAACTCCCAGCGGATTAGTTGGTAAGGCCTTACTGCTCTTTTCCTCGCCTTTCTGCTGGGCTAGTTCTTCATGCTGGGCCTCGGTCAACCTGCCTGCCTTTACATTTTCAAGGTGTTTGCTGTCTGCCATAACTTCTTCATAAGCTTGCTGATAAGCCTTGTCCTTGATTTCTTGACACTCTTTGATAAGCTGTCCCCTAACACCTTTGAAAGTCTTAAAGTGCTTATCTTCGCTTTCACGCGCCTCTAAGATTTCACTTTCTAGGTTTCCTAATTCTTCTAGTTCTATGGTTCTATCCTCTCTTTCTATATTCAGCCCGTGCTATACTGCTAAAAGTGCGGTCTAGCTCTTCAATAGGCAATGGTTCAACTGTCACGCTATTGGCTATCTTAGTAAGTTCATAGGCGGTCTCTAGGTCACAATCAACCCACTTATTAAAGAGTAAGCCTACAAAGCGTGTCAGTGCTACGTTGCGCCCTCCCTCGTCTCCAAAGCCATTAAAAAGCGTGTCAATGATCCTCATAGTCATTGACCTCTGGCCACTTGCTCTAGGCTTGTAAAGCTCAGTAGTTCCTTGCTTCGCTCTTGGTTCAACCTTGGGGACTGGATAATCTAGACCATGCTCCACAATCTTTTGATAACTTTCTGGGTCGCCTGTTGTTACTGGTAGCCCTTGGAGTTGTGACCAGGTTAGACTGGCCATGTCAAAGGGTAGCCCAATCTTATCAGCAATCTCTTTCACTACCTGCTTATAGGTTGCCTCATTCATCACATCATCAGGCTTCACTACAAGGCGAAAACGGGGCTTTTCTAAGCTATGCTTAATAGTTGGGTATAAGATATAGGAGTAGCCAAATAAAGCGCTAGAAACAGCCTTTATAAAGCCCTCAGTCGTCCCCTGTATATCATCATAATCAAGGAAAATCAAATCCCGATAGATTAGACTGGAGTTGTTTCGCTTGTAACTGCCATGCTTTTCTGGCGTCACTTTCCCACTGATACAGTAAGGCGCTTGTGTACGTTTAAATTCTTCAATGTTTGCCCCTTCAGGGACTACCAAAGGCTTAAAGCGTTCAATGTACTGGAACGGCTCAATTTTATCAAATGGATAGACAAGATTACCCTGAAAGCCTCTAGCCTCGTAAATCGTCATATCAGCTCCCTTTCCGACGTTTCTTCCTCAGTTTCTTCAGTTGTTTCCGTTCTTTGAGTTGCTTCAACTTTGGGCGTCTGACCTTGGTTTTATCTTCCTTGGCTAACTTCATACCAGCATAAGCTGGCTCTGTCATGTATCTACCCATTTTCTACCCCCAGAAACTTCCAGATGTCAGTTATTTTATAGTAAACCTTTCTTGTATCTTCAAGCGGTGGATGGTATCGTCTTAGCCCTGCTTTTTCCCATTTTTGGAGTGTCATGTATTTTATATCTAACTCGTCCATGACTTCCTGGGCTGATATTAAACCTGTCAGTCGTGGTTTGACTGTATCACGCGCTTCCAGGTATCTTTCCACTACCTCCAGAATGCCATGCGCTAGGTCTTGCTCGCTTTCTCGGCTTAGGCTAAACATATTCGTCCGCCCCCTTCAAGGTTTCTTTGTAGCTTTCTAGGTCGCTATTCATCAACACTGCTAGGCGCTTTTCTTCTTCTCGTATCTGATTGTAAAATGTTTTTGCTCCGTCCAGTAGCTCCTCTTTGTTAGCTGGGATAAAATATCCTCTAAATGTTCCGTGTCGAACCCCAACAATAGGAACGCTATGGCGCGTGATTAGACGGCTGATAATATCTTGCACGGTTCTTTCTGCTAGCTTAGTGATCAGGCTTATTTCTGCCCCTGTTATGGAGTTCTCAGCCCCCACTTTTATTAGTCTTAAGACTCGCTTATCATTCTCCGATAGGCTCATTCAGTTCCTCCTCTCCTTTGCTTTTATTCAAAAAGGTTATTTGTCCGCTCGCTACCCCTCGCAAAATATCTTTTTGAGTTTCTATAATGGTATCAAGGGTTTTCAAAATAGCTGTCTTAGTCTCTAAATCCAACGTTTGTTTTGTCAACAAGCCCATAGTTACAGCTAACTTTGTTGCATTGTCCATACACGTAGCTAGAAAAATATCTTTAGTAAAATAAGGTTCGTCTGATATTTTTTCAATATCAGGGTATAAATTCATTGTGTAACTCATTTCATTCCTCCGTAAACTCTTACCCCTGCAAGCTGGATATATCGCCCATAATCAGGGCTTAAACTCTCGCTAGGTGTTTCTATCGTCTGTTGGTTTTCTCGCTCAAATTGGGCGCTTTTTTTGCGGTCTCGGTGGTTTAAATAAAGCAGTAAGCCAATCAATACAACCATACAGATTACCGCCTGTGTATTGGTCAAATCTAATTCATTCATGTCATGCCCTCGCTTTGTAATTCTTGATATAGTCCACTTGATCAGTTCGCTCCATCTTCAAAAACTCATCCACCTCTTCGGGTGTTACCTTTCTATCTAAAAAATCAGCAATAAACTGAAAGACGCTGGGGCGTTCTGACTTGATTTCAGCCATTACTTCATCAAATTCTGATTGTGTCATATTGTTTAGGTCTAGTGTCATTGCATTGCCTCCTCAAACTTCTCTATAAGACAACTTTTATTTGCTTTTTGAGTTCCTTTTTTAGAGTTAAAAAGAATATCTTTTAAGGTTATAGTAGCCTCTAAATACTCCTTTTCAGCATGTTCTATATACGCCTGTTGCTCTGCTTCATTGTCAAAAAAGTGCTTAGCTTGGCGTTTAAAGAATGCTTGTCGCATAGCGTCCATTTCAAAAATACCAGGGTTGAAAAACATTCCCGTAGTTCTTTTAGAGAGTGCTTCGATTTTATGGCTGTCATTCAATTCAGGAAGTTCAATCCAAAGTAAGCGGTGTAAATCTTCTTTGATAGACTTTATCTGATTTGCCAACAAAGAAAGTCCGAATAGATCATTTTTTTCGCTAATTTCTAGCATTTCTGCGCTAATTCTGTCTATACGTCTAGTCAAATTCTCGTATGTTGTTTCTTCCATGTTTATTACCTCTGTTTCTATGTTGTGTAATTGCCCTAAGAGCTTTTAATGCTTTTTTTCTTATACTAGATATCCTCACACTCAAAGTTGGGCGATGGCGAGTGTGGGGATTTTGAATGGTTGTTTCTTATACAGTTTTTCTTGCAATGAAGTTCCTCACGCTCAGACTCGCCAAAGTTTTGAGAGCGTGGGGCTTTTTGAGTTGTTTCGTATAGACGATATCTTCACGCTCAGAGTCGCCAAATTGAAAGCGTGAGAAAGTACCAGTTTTAAGAGTTGGCGCTCTCCGTATGGTCAAATTGCCCTAAATATGCTATAATCTAGGTATAAATCTTTACTAAAACCTCTTTGATAATAGCTTGCCTGCTTTGTTAAATTCGTTTTAGTGTTAGTGTGAAAGGCTCTGCGGTGTGGTTATTGCTAAGCCTTTTTTTGTTGCTATCACGCGCTTCTTTGGCGTGTTTTTTTATTTCTGAATGCCATAGCCTTGATTTCTTGGTAACTCATATTCAAGCCAATCATAGCTATGACCATGTCTTCAAATGCCTGGTATTGCTCCAGCTCGTCACTTGTCAAGCTATCGATGCCATTATAGCCCCCACGTTCTTCCCTTAACTGCTTAGCGTTCCTGTCGGTTACTGCTTTCAGTAGCAAGTTGTTCATGGTGCTATGCGCGTGCTTGGGTTTTGCCTCCCAGTTCTCAATACTGTCATGCAGTGTTTTTCTTTTTGGCTTTTCTAGCGCCCTCTGCATACGGAACTTAGAAAGTTCATCACGCATTTCAAAGAATGCTTTGACCAGGTTGGTTTTGAAGTTGGCCACTTGCTCGGTGTTCTTTAAGAATGTAACTAACAAGGTTGCTTGTTGCTCATTCAAAATATAGTCCTTGGTATTCTGGCCACTCTCCATAGCTTGGATTTTAAATCCAACCTTTCCGAACTGTTCAAATCTTGCTTGATGTTTGCGGATCGTCTTGGTGATTGTGTGATGTTGCAATCCCGTGCATTCTGCCACAATACTGCTCAGTGTATACGGCTCTTTTTTACCGTCCATGTAGACTAGTTCCATTGTGGTTCTACCTCCTGCATGAATTTGGTTAACTTGCTTGTCAGACGGCTCTTCTCGTCCATATTTTGAGCCTCTGCAATGGCTTTGGCTAGTGTATCGATATAATACCGCTCTGCCTCTGCCAACGTATCAGGGGCTTTTATAGTGGTCTGTGGTTCTTCCACCAGTTCCCCAGCCATGTAGTAGCCATTTAGTCGGATTTCTTTCAGAATGTGCTTGACCACTTTTTTAAACTCTTTTGCTAGTGGTTTGCGTGACTGCGATAAAACTTCATAGACTCCGAACTCTGTCAGCATATTCATTTCTCTTTTTTGACCTGCCCTAGATATTACATAGGTCAGCTTTTCATCATCATCTACCCGTTTTAGTAAATCCGTGGTGTTTTGGATTTCAATCATCTCAGCAACCTCTACCGCTACAAATAACGGATTTTGAATGTCTCCATAAACATCAAAGTGTTTAGATCCAAATCGTTGAGTTGTTACAACTTCCAAAACTTCCTTTTTGTTGTGTGGTTCTCCTTTGGGATAGAAGTTCCCAAAAAAATCACATAAATCTTTTTGCTGTGTTGTCATATCTTGCTTAACCTCTCTGTATAACTGATTTAGTCTTTTTCTGCTTTCCTTGTTGGGCTTATGTTTGCCCTGTGCCCACTTGCCAACTGTTCGGGGATCTATGCCTATCCGTTGGCCAATAGCTACCAAGTTCAGCCCGTGAGTGGTTCGCATTTCATCGATGACCCTTGTATAGTTCCTCTTCATTGCTTGCCTGCCTTTCTAGCTATAAAATAGTTCATCTATGGTTATATCTGATTTGACTTCTGCAACCATTGACTTAATCGCTAGGCGTTCCTTGTCGTTAAATGGCGTTTTACCTAATTCTTTGTTGTTGTATGACTGCAAAGAAATTTTTAGCTTGTCCGCCATCTGTTGTTGAGTTAGTCCTAACATAACCCGATAGCCTCGTAGTTTGCTCATAGGTTTCCCCCTTTCTAAAAAATCCCCTCCATGAATAGATTGAAAGTGTGAAAGGTTGGAGGGGGTTATGCACAGTTTTTCTATGCTTGATTTGTATAATACACAATATTTTTTCTGTTGTCAACTGTTTTTTTAATTTTTGCACAAAAAAATTGTACTTTTTCTAAGATATAGTATATAATCATCTGTGAAAGGTGTGATAAAGCATGAATAGATTGAAAGAATTAAGACAAGAAAAAAAGCTATCTCAAAAAGAGTTAGCTGAGAATATTGGGGTTCATTATCGGACTCTTCAAAATTGGGAAAATGGAGAAAGCCAAATCAAACCAGAAAAAGCAAAACAATTAGCTGATTACTTTGGGGTAAGTGTTGGATACTTACTAAATTACACAAATAGTAAAAAAGACCCATTTGATGGTTACATTCCAACACCAAGAGAGTATCGTTCATGGCAAGAATTTGACTATATGCAATTATCAAAAACCGATTTAGATTTTTATGACTATGAAAAATTAAGAAAGCATCTTGAACCATTCGCCCTAGAATTGATGCTTAACTACTTTTTCTGCACAGATGATGAGAGAGAACTACTTAGAACTATTGCAAAAAAATTTGCAAAGAAAGATGCAGTATCATTTAAAAAAGATAACGATTAATATCAAATAAATTTCCACTTTCCACTCTCTAAAGTGCAAAAACGGGGGAAATTGAAGAATAGAAAGCCGATTTTTCAAACTAAAGCGCAAAAATGGGCAAAATTGACAAATAGCAACAAAAAAAGACAAGCTAGCTACTGCCAACTTGTCTAATAGTACCTAACTGAAAATAAGCTAAAGGTTAGGTATTTACAACATCATTATACCACTCTTGCATTTAAAATGCGACCTATACCATACCCACGCGCCACAATGTTCAACAATCCTGAAGCGCGTGGATTCTCAAGCTTCGTTCGAGCTTCAAGCTCATATAAGCCCCATATCTACTAATTTTGTTGATGTCAACAAATGTCAACCACTTACAATATTTTAGAAAGGATTTCATGAACGAATTACAATTCTTAATCTATACCGCTGATAACGATAGCGAGACAGCTAGTGTCATCATCAAAGGCGAAACTATCTGGGCTAGTCAGAAAGAAATGGCTAGACTTTTCGATGTCGGTGTTCCTGCAATTAGTAAACACCTAAAAAATATCTTTGAAGAGGGCGAATTAGAAGAAGATTCAGTTATTTCCAAAATGGAAACAACTGCTACCGATGGGAAGAATTACTTAATTACTTACTACAATCTTGACGCCATCATTTCAGTTGGTTATCGTGTCAATTCCCAAAAAGCTACGAGATTTAGACAGTGGGCTACTTCGGTACTTCGTGAGTACATGATAAAAGGGTTCGCCATGGATGACAACCGTCTGAAACAAGGCGAAAACTTGCTGGAAAAAGACTATTTCCGTGAGCTCTTGGAGCGCGTGCGTTCTATCCGAGCTAGTGAGCGTCGTATATGGTTGCAGATTACAGATATTTTTGCAGAAATCTCTATTGACTATGATCCACAAAGTACATTGACTAAGCAATTCTATGCTGATGTACAGAATAAGTTTCATTATGCAATTACTGGCCAAACTGCTGCGGAAATTATCTACACGAAAGCTGACCATACAAAAGACAACATGGGACTTACAACGTGGAAAAACTCCCCTAACGGTCGCATACTGCAAGCAGATACCCAAATAGCAAAGAATTACCTTTCAGAAACAGAAATCCGTTCCCTTGAAAGAGGAATATCTAGCTATTTTGATTACCTGGAAAGACAGATAGAACAGCGAAAAGCTCAGACAATGCAACAACTAGCCCAAAGCATTGACCGCTTTTTGACTTTCCAAGAATACGATATTTTAGAAGGTCATGGAAAAATCACTTCCAAGGTTGCGAAAGATAAAGCAAAAGCAGAATACCAACTATTCAACAAAACTCAAAAGATAAACTCGGACTTTGAAAAAACTTTAAAACAGCTAACTGACGATAAAAAACTTTAAATACATGCCCGTTTACTATAAACAAGCCCATATTAGCCCCATATCCGCCTTGTTTCCTACTCTGGTATTATTTACCGTCTGACTACTTAAAAACGAAAATAAGGGGGATCTCGTAGCCCCTAGCATGATATAAAACCTTTTTGATAATGGCTTGCCTGCTGATGTATTTTAGAAAGGTTTATCATCATGAAAATAACTGAAGTTATAAAAAAAGACGGTAGTAAAGTTTACCGTGCTAATGTCTATCTAGGAGTTGACCAGGTAACAGGAAAGAAAGTAAAAACCAAAGTAACAGGTCGGACACAAAAGGAAGTTAAGCAGAAAGCCAATCAAGAAAAAATAGCTTTTCAAAAAGCAGGATCTACCAGACAAAAGGCTATTACCATAAAAAACTATCAAGAATTGGCAACTCTCTGGTGGGAAAGCTATAAGAATACAGTTAAGCCAAACACTCAAGGAAACGTTAGAGCGCTAATAGATAATCACATATTGCCTACTTTCGGGGAGTATAAGCTCGATAAGCTCACTACTCCACTTATTCAGTCAATTATCAATAAACTTGCTGATAAGGCTAATAGAGGGGAAGAGGGCGCTTTTCTACACTATGATATGATACACGCTTTAAACAAACGTATCTTACAGTATGGCGTAACCATGCAAGCAATACCGTCCAATCCTGCGCGTGATGTGGTTTTACCTCGTAACACTCAGAAAGCAAAGCGACAAAAGCTAAAGCACTTTGATAATCAAGAGTTAAAAAAGTTTCTTGTTTATCTTGATAATTTAGATAGTTGTAAATATCGTTATTACTATGATGTAACGCTCTATAAGTTCCTACTGGCAACTGGTTGCCGTATCAATGAGGCTCTAGCGCTTAGCTGGTCTGATATAGACTTAGATAATGCCGTTGTGCATATTACCAAAACACTAAATCGGGATCTAGAAATCAATAGCCCAAAATCTAAGGCTAGTTATCGGGATATAGATATAGATCAAGCGACTGTTAGCATGCTGAAGCAGTACAAACTACGCCAAACTAAAGAGGCTTGGAAGATAGGGCAACGTGAAAGTGTAGTATTTTCTGACTTCATTCATGAATATACTAGCATTGTAAAACTTAAAAAAAGATTACTAACACATTTTAAACGCGCTGATGTTCCGAATATAGGTTTTCATGGTTTCCGTCATACTCACGCTAGTTTACTGCTTAACTCTGGAATACCTTACAAGGAACTCCAGCACCGTCTAGGTCACTCTCAAATCAGCATGACCATGGACACATATAGCCACCTCTCAAAAGAGAACGCAAAAAAAGCAGTATCATTCTACGAAACTGCACTAAAAGCACTATAGGGGGAGCAAAAAGGGGAACAAATTCAAAAATTAACAATTCAAGACAAAGCAAAAAGCCAATAGCAACAGGGTTTTTGTTAGATTTATTTTGAAACAGGTTCATTTTTCTACAAAATAGTTATCTTTGAAGCTCCTTTTCTAAAGGCCCCATTTTTCTGATATAATGTAGAAAAACAGCTAAAGGAAAGACTATGAAACCACTACTTGAAACCATCGATACCCGCTTTGGAACTGCCAGCAAGCATGCCTTTTCTCGGGGAAATACCCTGCCATACACAGGCGTGCCTTTTGGGATGAATTACTTTGTACCCCAGACCAGTAACCAGGAAGGATCTTGGTTTTTCGATCCGCATCTGCCTATCTTTCAGGGGATTCGATTAACCCACCAGCCCAGCCCTTGGATTGGCGACTACTCTTGGCTCCTCCTGACACCTGTCACAGGCCAGATTAGTGGAGACAGTCTCTTTCACCGCCAGTCTTCTTATGATATGGATAAGGCCTCTTTCCAACCTCATTATCTGAATATTTTCTCCCTGCGCTATCAGATTGAAAGCCAGCTTACACCGACTTGCTACGGTGCTTCTATTCGTTTGGAGCAAAAGCAAGGCAAAGCCCTCTCCCTCTACCTTCACGTAGCAGATAAGCTGACCGTGGAACAAGTAGATAAGCGAACTCTTGCCCTGCGACAAGAAGGGAAAACTGAAACCAACAAAAATCCACTAACGATGTTCACTACCTTGCAAATGAATACAGATATTCTTGCTATCAGCCAAGAAGGCGAAGACTGGCGAATCGACTTAGCAAGTAGCCATGCTGAAATTCAGCTAGGAACTTCTTTCATCTCTCCTTCTCAAGCACTGCTTAATCTACCTCAACAAGACTTCGATAATTGCAAAGCAAGTGCACAAAAAGATTGGGGAAATCTCCTCCATCGTTTTGACATTATAGAGACAGGAGAAGCTGACCGAACCTTCTTTGATCACTGTCTCTACAGACTCTTCCTCTTTCCTCAGACTTTTTATGAGGTTGATGAATCAGGACAAGTCATCCACATGGATCTGGCTACTGGAACTGTCAAGTCTGGTGTCCTCTTCAACAACAATGGTTTCTGGGATACCTTCCGAACCACCTTCCCCCTCTTTGCCCTTATCATACCGGAACACTACCACCGCTTTTTAGAAGGATTTCTCAATAACTACCGCGATACTGGTTTCCTTCCAAAATGGCTGGCTCCAGATGAACGGGGTATGATGCCAGGTACACTTTTAGACGGTATTATCGCAGATAGCGCCTGCAAGGACATGGCCCCCGACCTAGAAGAAGAACTCCTCCAAGCCATGCTTGAAACAGCCAGCAAGGCCGACCCTCTCGGCATCAATGGTCGTCACGGACTAGTCCAATACCAAGAACTAGGCTACCTCTCTACCGACCACCACGAAAGCGTCAGCCACACCCTAGACTATGCCTATAGTGACTTTTGTATCGCTAGCTGTGCTGAAAAACTAGGGAAAATAGAAATCGCTGAAACCTACAAGGCCGCATCACAAAATTACCGCCATCTATTTGACGCTGA
Source organism: uncultured Streptococcus sp. (assembly GCA_963521035.1). Lineage (GTDB taxonomy): Bacteria > Bacillota > Bacilli > Lactobacillales > Streptococcaceae > Streptococcus. Next base: position 52,568 of record CAUQTL010000001.1, on the reverse strand, counting down.
GACAGGTTACATGCGAGCGCTTGATAGTCAAGGCAACTTCCGTCCTGACTTCTCTCCTTATAGTTGGGGACGCGACTATGCCGAATGCTCTGCCATCCAAGCAACTTTAGGCGTCCTCCACGATATCCCAGGCTTGATCCAGCTTATGGGTGGAAAAGAAGCCTTTAGCAACTATCTTTTAAAAGCCTGTCAGGAGGCTCCCCTCTTTGAGACAACAGGCTATGGTTACGAGATTCACGAAATGAGCGAGATGGCTACTGCTCCTTTTGGACAACTCGCCATTTCCAACCAGCCAAGCTTCCACATTCCTTATCTCTTCCGTTACAGCGATTACCCTGACTACACTGCTCTTCTCATCAAGACGCTCCGTCAGAAAGCTTTTCACCCAAGTTGGGAAGCCTATCCTGGCGATGAAGACAATGGCAGTCTCTCAGCCTGGTACATTTGGTCGTCTCTCGGATTTTATCCGACCTGTCCAGGCAAACCAATCTATGATCTCGGAATCCCTCTCTTTGACCACCTCCGTATCTACCTTGCTAAAGAAGGTAAATGGCTGGATATCTATACTAAACAAAACCACAGCCATTTCAATTTTGTAAAAGAATGCCGACTGGATAAAACACTCATATCAACTATTCAACACCAAAACCTCTTAAAAGCTGAACAACTAACCTTCACCCTCAGCTGGTTACCAAGTCACTAGCTAGTAGACAAAAGAACCTTTGTATCGTGCAAAGGCTCTTTTATTTTATGAAACTTGTACTTGAGCTTGATCAACCAGTTGTCCATCCACAGTTAGATTTAGATAGAAATCCAAGGTCTTATCAGCAGCAAAATACAGGGTTGGTAGGCACAAATCTTTTTTGCTTTCCCCTGCTTGGAATTGAAGGAATTGAATCTCATCCTGATAAGCGACACCATGTACCCCCGTCCCTGGTTGAATCGAAATCTTAGCTTCCAAAGGAGTATTACTTTCGCTACGTTCAATCCTAAAATGAAGAGTCTCTCCCTTTGCTACAGCTAGACTTTTTTCTGCAAATTCTAGTCCCTGAACAACTTCTTTTTGTGATAAGCTAGGAGTTTTATAGAGTGAAATCTTGGTCAATACAGGCTTAGATTGCGCCTCGGTAATCATCACGCGCACCTTCTGTGCCTCTACTAGCGGACCTCGCAAGAGACGCTTATGACCAACTGTAAAGCCCATGCCAAATTCTTGCCAGACACCGTCCACCTCTACTAGCACATGAAAAGCAGCGATTCGTTGCCCTAGCTTCAAATCTTCTCTTAACTCAATTACATCAAAAGTTTTAGGTGACCCTAAGTCGAGTTCTAACTGGATGGGCAAGCCTACATCACTTGCCCAAGAGCTGGTCTCAAGGCCATCTGTCAGATGATGACAAGCAAAGTCTGGTGATAGAGCTGGACCAGATACCTTAGCTCCCAGAGCCAAATCTTCTTTATAGAGCTCATCACGATAAGCCGCAAATTCATAAAGCCGTTTGATATCCTTCTCATCAAAGAGACCATCTTGATTCGGCGGAATATTAAGTAGGAGCGGGGTTCCTCTCCCCACTGAGTGAAAGTAGATTTCCACCAACTCCTCAAGAGACTTAGTATCCTGCTCTTCATGGTAAAACCAACCCGGCCGAATAGAAACATCTGCCTCACCGATTGAAAAAATAGTGCCTGAAGAATCTCCATGCTGAAGATAATCCAGCGCCGCTTCTGTTCCTAGTTTGTCAGGATTCACCTTTTGCCACAGTGGATCACCTGCATACCCTCGTTCATTGCCAATCCAGCGGATACTAGTGCCTTCTGTTGAAAAAATTAAGCAATCGCCCTGCAGTTCACGAATGGTTTCAAACCATTTTTCAAATTCATAATTGACCTTTTGAGCTCCCTCTCCTCTGGCACCATCCATCCAGACTTCAGCAAATTTCCCTTCATTTCCATAGGCAGGATTTGATAAAATCTCCTTCAGCTGAGCCAGATAATAGGTATTATAGTCTGCTTCTCGCTCCACATGATAGAGAGGACTGTGAGCATCCCAAGGCGATAGGTAGACCCCCATATCCATATCAAACTCTGTGGCAGCTTGGGATACTTCAAGGAGCAAATCCCCCTCTCCATTCCTCCAAGGACTGGCCTTGACCGAATAATCCGTGTGAGCTGTCGGGTAGAGGACAAAGCCATCATGGTGCTTGACCACCAAAATCAACTTCTTAAAGCCCGTTTCCTTAAGCACGCGAACCCACTCACGCGCATCTAACCTTGTCGGGTTAAAGAGTTCAGGATCCTCCTGACCTGTCCCCCATTCCTGATCATAAAAGGTATTGGGTCCAAAATGGATAAAGGCTGCTAATTCATCCTCTAAATACGCTAGCTGGGCCTGACTAGGCAAGGGGCCATGAGGTTTTATTTCTCTTACCATACTATTTCCTATCTACACTTTTCTTTACTTTTTTGTCATGTACTTGCAATTCTGTTAACGCTAGAGGGCTTGCCAAGCCTTCAAATCGAAGACGAAGGGCATAGGTTTCCACCTTGTCAAATTCAAAACGAATCTCTTCAGCCTTGTCGCTTGACACTTTTCGGATAGCTGATACAGGTCGCCAATTCTCCTCTTGTTTGAGCATAGAATCCTTATCCAAATGATTTGGGGTCCGAGGCAAACTAGGCTCATTCCCTACATAATAATCAATAAAAGTAGGCTCCATCGCCAGGTATTCTTGATTTTCAACATAATACAAGGTCACGTTATCCACAAATCGCGGTTTTAAAATCCCTGCATCTCCAAAAAGCATGCCCACGCTGGCTTGCTCTGACTTGGTAATCCAAGTATTGGCTGTCGATTTTTTCCGAGTAATGACCTTGTCATTGAGGTAAGAGGCTGGGTGATTCGGTTCTGAGTGAGAAGCAAAGACCAGAGGCAGGTTGGACCCTGTCCACTGATTGGAAATAACTTCTCCATCTACACTGGCATCTGTCACATGAATGGTGACTGTTGCTGGCAACTCACAGCCCGCTACCTGCCCTGTGAGAACGCATTCTCCTACCTGAGTATAGATTTGAGGCTTGAGTTCATCCCAAGTAACCTTGGCTGTATCTCGTCTGCCATCTGATAAGACTAGCTTGACTCGGTCTGGTAAATGTGGGACTTCCTTGACAAGCGTCCAAACCCTTTCAGGTTCAATAGCGGAAATCCCTTGGACACAAACCTGAGCAGAAGCCTTTAAATCCAAACCCTCTAGCTGACCAGATACCGTAAACTCATGAAAGCTTGCCATATCTTCTTCGGATATTGCCTCCCAAACAACCTTGACTCGTTTTGCACCCCCGAGCTCATAGTCCACCAAAACTGAAGATGGCAGCTGTGGATAAGTTCCCTTAGCTGTATACAAGCGAAGTGGTCGTACAGAAACTGCCTGCCCTAGTGAGGTATTTTCTGCGACCTGCAAATGAGTTTGATAGGTTTTGCCTTGATACATGGCTCGGATAGCCAAGTCGCCAGCAGATAAACAATGAAGCACTCCCTGTTTGATAATGGCCTGGGCACTACCACTCATCTCCCAAATCACTTCACTATTCCCCACCTTGTTCACAGGGTTATCCACAGTTTGTGGATAAAGTCCAATAGCTGGGGAATCCCCTTCTTGTAATCCGGCCTGCTTATCCACTCGAATCTCAAATAAGCGCTGATTTTTCACTGGCTGGCAATCAAAAGCCTCTCCCACTAAGAGATCAAAACTTGCTGTCTCTAGCCCTCTGGCACTGGCCTTTACTCTTACTTGGCCTGCCTGCTCCAAGCTCTGAACCAAAAGTACACCTCTGCCATGGAAGGCTTTCCTCTTAAACCAACCATTTTTCTGAGCCTGATAACGTTCACGACTGGCCTGCCTGCCATTATCAACACCCACAATGCGAGCAGGCCCTTCAATTTCAAAATGAAGCTGATTGGAAGCAGTCGGCACCCAGTTTCCTGATTTATCCAATACATCAAAATAGAGATAAAGGAGGTCTTGCCCATCTGGCTCCAGTTGTGATTTATCGGCATGTAACCCGATTTTGGCTGGCTTACCTGCAGTTACCACCCTATCTTCTGCTACAATCTGACCTTGACGGTCATAGGCTACAGCATGCAATTCTCCTGGTTGATAAGCCAAGCGCCATTCGAGATAGAGTTGGTCAGATCCTTCTCCCTCTTGGTATTTTCGACCGTCTGAAGTCCATTTTTCCTGAAAAGTCTTCCTACCTTGAGATTTTCCATTTAGAAATAGCTCTACAGAACCAGCATTTGAATACACTCGAACAGGGATATCCCCATACTTATCCACAACTTGTTGATAACTCTTGTGGATTTCCCAATTCCAATGGGGCAGGATATGAACCATAGGTTGCTGATCTAGTGCCAACCACTGACTTTGATAGAGATAATAATCATTTTTAGGAATCCCTGCCGTATCCACGATCCCAAAATAGGAACTCTTGACAGGTGTGTCATTTTGGTTGTGCCAAGGAGTCGGCTCACCGATATAGTCCACTCCTGTCCAGATAAACTGACCCGCATAGTCTAACCGATTTCGATCTACTATCCAAGCAGCCGTCGCCGTCTTCCCCCAAGGAACCCGATCATTACCATAGTCTGACTGTTCAAAATTCCGCACGCGGCGATTATCCCCAATCCATTCCTTATCTGGGCGAAAATAGCTATCACGCGTCCGTGTAGCCGATGAGGTTTCAGACCCGTAAAGTCGCCACTTGGGATGTCTTTTGCGAATTCCATCAATATTATCTTCCGAGTAATTCAAACCCACCACATCCAGCAAATCAGCAATCTTTTCATGACCTCCAGAACCATCTCCAAAGCGGAACTGGTCCATTCCCATGGTCACAAAACGACTATCATCCACTTCCTTTACCCTTTCTAGCAAGCGTTTGATAGTCTTCAATGAATGAGCATCGCCATTTGCTTCGCTGACTTCATTTCCTAAGGACCACATAAAAATCGCTGGATTATTCTTGCCACGCTCAATCATAGTGCGCAAATCATAATCTGACCAGAAATCGCCTGCTTTCGCTTCTGGATGAGTAGCTTCTTCCTCAAAAAAGCGACCATAGTCATATTCTTTCTTGCCTCCATACCAGGTATCAAAGGCTTCTTCTTGGATGAGTAAGCCCATTTTAGCAGCCACATCCAGCAAAATGCTACTGGCTGGATTATGGGTGATTCGGATTGCATTGACACCCATTTCCTTCATCTGGCGCAATCGTCTCTCAGCAGCTGACCTATTTTCCACAGCTCCCAGAGATCCATAGTCATGGTGCAAACAAACCCCGTGAATCTTCAACCAGCGACCATTTAGAAAGAAGCCCTTATCCGCTTGCCAATCCATATAACGGTAACCAAAAGCCTCCTCTTCTTCATCAACCAACATGCCATTTTTGTAAAGGCGAGTCTTCAATTGGTAAATGTGGGGATGATCAATATCCCAAAGCAAAGGTTGGAAAATTGATATGGCTTGTTTGAAATGATGTTTTTCCCCAGACTCAATCATTACAGAATCAGTCACCTGCCAGTCTGACAGCTGTTGTCCATCATACCAGATACTCTGTTCCAAATACACCGACACGGACTGAGTTCCATCATTTGAAACCTTACTTGTAAGCTGAGTTTCCACCCATCCATCTCTTTGTTCCATTAGCTTGGGACTTTCTATCTTAATCCCATATAAATCCAGATGTACCGAATCCGTAATCAACAATTTCACTTCTCGGTAAATACCGCTACCAGAGTACCAACGACTGCTAGGTTGCTGATTTTCCACAAAAACCGCAAGCTGGTTGGCCGTCCCATCATTTCTTAGATAAGGCGTGATATCATAAGAAAAAGGTGTGTAGCCATTGGGATAATAGCCCAGCACTTGCCCGTTGATATAGACTTGGGCATTCATATAAACTCCATCAAACAACAAACGCACCGATACAAGACTAACATCTTCTTCCAAGTAAAACTGCGTCCGGTACCAGGCCTGACCCCCATTTAGCTGACCACCCTCATTTTGCGCTGGCGAATACTGGTCAAAATCATTGTAAATACTCCAGTCGTGTGGCACTTGAATAGCCTGCCAATTTTCTCTATGAAAATCCGGCGCCAAGGCCTCTTCTTTCCCCACCTCTTGGCTAAAAAACCAGTGATTTCGCAAAACTTCTTCTCTTCTCATACAGGCATTCCTCTTTAAACAACTCGATTTACTTGACTATAGCACAAAACAAAAGCGCTTTCAAGACTTCCTCCATCACTCCCTAAATCCTCAGAAAAGATTCTATAATTTGTGGAGGAGGATTTAGTTCTCAAAGATACAAGGGTGATACAAAAAGAGCCTGACTCCAGGCTCTTTAGTCTATTATTTCTTCTCAGCACGGAGGGCTGACAAGATTTGTGTACGGATATCATCAACACCATTTGGCGTATTTGGTAAAAAGATGGTTTGATTTCCTTTAGAAGCAAAAGTGTTCAAGGTATCCAAATACTGGTTGGTCAAGAGGATGGACATGATTTGTTCTTCTGTCATGCCAACATTGGCTTCCTTGAGTTCTGTGATAGACTCTGCCAATCCATCCACAATCGCCTTACGTTGTTGGGCAATCCCCACACCATGAAGGCGGTCTTTTTCTGCTTCGGCTTCAGCTGCAGTGACGATTTTAATCTTGTCTGCTTCCGCCAATTCTTGCGCTGCAACCCGCTTACGTTGCGCCGCATTGATTTCATTCATGGATTGCTTGACTTCTGCATCTGGTTCAACCTTGGTTATCAAGGTTTTCACGATAATATAACCATAAGTAGTCATTTCTTCTGCTACTTGGTGTTGGACTTCAAGGGCAATCTCATCTTTTTTCTCAAACAATTCATCCAAGGTTAATTTTGGAACAGAAGAACGAAGGGCATCTTCGATATAAGATTTAATCTGAGATTCTGGACGCATGAGTTTATAGTAGGCATCTGTCACGCTCTGCTCATTGACACGGTACTGAGTCGCCACATTCATCATAACGAACACATTATCCTTGGTCTTGGTCTCAACCACAATATCGCTTTGCAACAAGCGCAACTGAATCCGTGCTGCAATCGAGTCAATTCCAAAAGGCAAGCGAATATGAATACCGCTATTGGCAACCTTTTGGTATTTCCCAAAGCGTTCAATAATCGCCACCGACTGTTGACGAACCACATAAACTGTACTCAGTGTGACTATCACCAATAGGAGCACACAAACCACCACAAAAATCATCAAAAATGTTGCCATTATCGTGACCTCCATCATTATTTTTCCTGTATTATAGCACATTTAAAGAAGGCTGTGCAGTTTTAACTGCGATTTTTAAAAATAAAATGTTAACCATCTATTTTGTAACTAAAAAGATAGCCTCATACAAAGCTATCCTTTGATTCTCATCAATGCGCCAACATTTCTTGGGCAATTTCTTGGCCAGATAGGTTATCTGGGTAGTAGGTTGGCCAGTTATCCATTTCTTCAAAGAGAGCTTCTTGGCTTGTGCCTCCAAAGAAGATATGGAAATGTTCTGCCTTAACTGGGGCGATATTGTGGTCACTAAACTGAACATACTTGAATTGTCCAGCATCCGCATCTGTCGCTTCAAAGAGGAAGCGCACGCCACGATTTCCTTTCTTATAAGTCAAGATTTTCTTACCAACATACTTGTAGGTGAATTTCTTACTTTGTCCACCTTGAACAAATTCCATAGTGTTATCAGTGATATTAATCTTAGTCACATCTGTCTGATAGCCTTTTGTATAGTAGGCCTTGTACTCAGCCTGAGTCATCTTACCTGTCAACTTAGCCTTGTAGTCAAAGACTTGATCAAAAGTACCATCTTCAAGGAAAGGATAAACTGATTGCCAGTTACCTGCATAGTCACTCAAGGTGCGGTCCTTGACGTCTGCATCCTCAAAGTAACCATTTTGAACTGTCTTGGTATCCTCTGCCTTTTCAGGCTCAATTGCTGGGCCTTCTTGGTCCGTTGTTTGTTTCAGAGCCTTGAGGTTTTTCTCCATAACGGAGATGTAGTTTTCGCCAGCCTTGGTATCCTCTTCTGTCAGACTTTCTAAAGGATTGAGGACATCTGTTTTGACACCTGCCTCTTTTGAAAGTGTGTTAGCAAGGGCTTGTGAAGCATTCTCTTCAAAGTAGATATAGGCAATTTTATTTTTCTTGACATACTCTGTCAATTCTGCCAAGCGAGCAGCTGATGGCTCGGCATCTGGAGAAAGGCCTGAAATTGCGACTTGTTTGAGTCCATAGTCCAAGGCAAGGTAGTTAAAAGCTGCGTGTTGCGTTACAAAGCTCTTTTGTTTGGCTTGAGACAATCCTTCTGCATACGCCTTATCCAAGGCTTGTAATTTTTCGATATAGGCAGCAGCATTCTTCTCAAAGGTCTCTTTTTTATCAGGATAATCTGCTGACAAGCTATCACGGATGTGCTCTACTAGTTTAATGGCACGAACTGGTGATAACCAAACATGGGGATCGAACTCATGGTGATGGCCTTCTTCTCCATGGTCATGGTCTCCCTCTTCTTCCTCACCACCTGGCAAGAGCAACATATCGCCTGTCGCCTTGATGGTTTTCACCTTTTTCTTATCCAAGGTATCTAGCAATTTAGGAACCCATGTTTCCATGTTTTCATTTTCATAAACGAAGGTATCTGCGTCTTGGATTTTAGCAACTGCCTTGGCAGACGGTTCATATTCATGAGGTTCTGTCCCTGCACCGATTAGGAGTTCTACATTAGCAGTATCTCCTGCGACTTGCTTGGTAAATTCATAGACAGGGTAAAAGGTTGTCACAATATTTAGTTTGCCATCTGCCTGCTTTTGATTAGAACAAGCCACTAAAAACAAGGCACATAGACTGGCGAGTAATAAGCTAATTTTTTTCATGTTCATCTCCTATTTGATAAAACGTCTTACTAAACTGATTAGCAAGAAAACAGTTACAAAAATAATAGTAATACTTGCACTTGCAGGTGTTTCTGCATAGTAGGAAATGTAAAGTCCTGCTACCATTCCCAAAAATCCAATAGCACTGGCAAGCAGCATAACCGATTTAAAGTTTTTCCCCAGACGCAGGGCAATACTAGCTGGCAAGACCATAATGGTCGATACCAGAAGAGCTCCCGCAGCTGGAATCATAAGGGCAATGGCCACCCCCGTCACCATGTTAAAAAGAATGGACATGGTACGAACTGGCAAACCATCCACAAAGGCCGTATCCTCATCAAAGGTCAGGATATACATAGGACGAAGGAAGAGAAAGGTCAAAATCAAGACAACCGCCGCAATGACAAAGAGGGAAATGACCTGCTCTTCGCTAATAGTCACGATTGAACCAAAAAGGTACTGGTCCAAACTCATAGAACTAGAGCTTTTACCCTTGCTCATGACAATCAGAGAAACAGCCAGACCTGTCGACATGAGGATAGCTGTCCCGATTTCCATAAAGTTCTTGTAAACCGTACGGAGATACTCCAGGAAGACTGCCGCAATCAAGACAATAGCAATCGTAGAAATAGTCGGAGAAATCCCCAGAACCAGACCAAAGGCTACACCCGAAAGCGAGACGTGGCTGAGGGTATCACTCATCAAACTCTGACGGCGCAAGATAAGGAAGGTCCCCAATACTGGCGAGAAAAGACTCATGGCAATAACGGCCAGAAAGGCGCGTTGCATAAAGTCATAAGATAACAAACTAAGCATGGCCCACCTCCTGATCATTCTCATGAACGTTGAAACAACGCCATGGCGAGTCTTGGTTACGTACTAGATGAATATTGCGGTCCGCATAGTCCTTAACTTCTTCAGGGTCATGAGTAATCATCAAAACAGCCTTGCCGTGATGATGAGCGCTGTGGTGCATGAGTTCGTAAAATTCGTTTTTACTTCCTGCATCCATCCCCGTTGTCGGCTCATCTAGGATAAACACATCTGGATCCGAAGCAAACATACGCGCAATCACCGCTCGCTGCTTTTGTCCTCCAGATAGAGAACCCAAGCGTTTGTCTCGGTGTTCCCACATACCAACTGAGTCCAAACTAGCCTTGATATGCTCCTCATCATGAGCATTCAAACGACGGAACCAACCCTTTCGTGGATAGCGACCCGACTTGACAAATTCATAAACCGTACTTGGAAAACCTGCATTAAAACTGGCAATCTGTTGAGGAAGGTAGGCTATTCTCAATTTCTTACCCTGCGTATTTGTCTTTGAAATAGTCACCTTTCCAATGCGTGGCTGAAGGATTCCAAGACTGGCCTTAATCAGTGTCGTCTTAGCTGCCCCATTCTCCCCTGTCAAGGTAACAAATTCCCCACTATCAACACTATAATTGATATGTTCAAGAACTGGCTCCTTATCATAATAGAAGGATAAATCCTCTACCGTAATATATCTCATTATTTGATTTCTCCTACTAAAGCAGTCAAAAACCGCTGAATCACTTTTTGTTCATTTGGAGTAAACTGAGTCGCCACTTGTTCATAGGTTAAAAGTGTATGCTCATGGTGATGATGGTGCTCCTCAGCGATTGGACGAGCCAAATCAGTCAATTGATAAAAAATCACACGCGCATCCTTCGGATCTTTAGATGTTTCCAACATCCCTTCCTTGACCAAAGACTTAATGGCCTTGGTAACTGCTGCCTGACTGACATTGAGGCGACGCGCCAATTCTGAATTTGTTAAAGATTCCTCTGACAAGAGCATGAGAATATGCTCCTGAGTATTGGTCAGAGCTACCTCGCTAGTACAATGACCTATTAGGATTTCATGCTGATTTTCTGCCTGCAAAATCACCTCATTCAAAAAAGCATCGATATCCTTCGCTAGCTGTCTCATATCTGACTCCTTTCCTTTTGGACTTCTCTTTTTTAAGAGAAAAATACTATTCTTTAAAAAAATTATTTACTGGTTAATTATATCACAACCAAAAAAAGAGTCAAGAAAAAACGTGAAAACTAGTTTCATTCTTGAACTCTTCTATATTATGATCTATTGAAATTCCTTAACATCTCCATCATAAGTCGCCCAGTCTTTACTGAAAAAGCGCTCATTCAGATGATAAGTCGGAGCTGGTGTGGGATTGGATAGGAAAGGATCAACGGCCTTATCAAATGCCAACCAACCCAACCAACCAAGGTGAATGGTATCCTTCATAAAGAAAGGCTCCCCGCCATCCTTAGAAAAATCTGCTATATTGGTAAACCCTTGATTTTCTAACTGATAACGAATCTTTTGCACCGTTTGTTGGTACATATCCTCTCGTAGACCAGCGTAGTCCATCCATTTTTTATTAACAGGCGGAATGATAAAAATTGGGTTGACCTTGGATTTAGAAAACTGGGTTAACACCAACTGCAAGTCATTATATTCTGGCGACTTGAGATAGGTAAAATTTTTCTGAGAATCCTTTAATTTATTCAAATCCTTCTTAATCTGTGTATTATAGAAATAATTCTCCATTCCCAGATCATTATTAGAAGTATTCTTTTCTGCATCTGCTTTGACAACATCTTCTATAGCTTGATAAGAAAACTGATCTGGCAAGGTCTTTAAATACTTAGCTACATGCTTATCGTATTTGAAATAGCCTCTAACCGAAAACTGACCAAAAAAGGAAGCTTGACGTTCATTAAAACGAGCCAATAATTCAATCATTTCATTGTCTGCCGTCGACAATTCTTCTTTACTTGCCAACTTCTGAACCAGGTCCTTCATAGCTACATTTGGAAACTGCTGTAGTAAGCGGGTCGCTGCATATTGACTAGCCTGATCTCCAGATTGATGTTCCAGAAAACTCGTCAACTGATCCCCATTAAAATACTGCTGGAAGGCTGCTGGCTCATAGCCATTTTTACTAAACCACTGGGGCGAGATGACATATACAACTTGTTTATTCTCCAGTTGTGGCAACATCTGTTGCATCCCAAAATACTGGTTGAGCGATGCAGCTCCCCTCTGTCCTAAAAGATAGGGGCGATAAGAGCGGTTGTATTTCTCAGCCAATACCGCAGGATGGGCACCGTCAAAACGAAGCCATTCACTGGACCCTAGAAAAGGAATAAAACGCATATTTGGATCTGTAAGAGCCCTTACTTTTTGGCTTCTCTCTTTAAAACTCTCTACACTAACAGAAGCCGCCGAATATTTCTCCTCCGTCAGATTATGGCTTGTTGTACTTGGATAAAAAAAGATGAGTAGAAGAACCAAAAATCCAGCTATCAAGACCGGTCCGAAGACCATCCATAAGCGTTTAAGCATTTTGTAGCTCCACAATACCAGCTATGATTTTATTGGCTGTATTCCAGTCGTCACGACCAAACTCTGTTACAGGGACACGAATGTCAAAACGGTTTTCAATCTCCACAATCAATTCAACCGTTCCCATACTATCTAAAACACCTGCATCAAAAAGATCTTCATCCATCATGTCAGAAACATCTTCCATAAACAACTCATCAATAATTTCGATAACTTCTGATTTGATATCCATATTTTATTTCCTTTATTTTTTAAACCATAAATCATTCAAAAATCCAGAAAAGATCAAGAATGACAGCATGACGACATGGAAGGTGATAACCATGCCAAGCAACTGAATCCAGCGATTCTCAGGTAGAGCAGCCTTCCCTGCTTTTTTCCGTTCCTTATTGAGCGTTTTTTTCTTGCGAATCCAAGCGTCATTGATAACCAGTCCAATCCCATGAAAGAGGCCATAGGCGACGTAGTACCAAGTCACTCCATGCCAAAATCCCATAATCAGCATATTTACAATATAGGCCACACTTGAGGTTACATTGCGATTCTTAAAGACCTTCTTTCTGGTCAATACCATCACCATTCGCATAAAGACAAAGTCACGGAACCAGAAAGAAAGACTCATGTGCCAACGATTCCAAAATTCCTTTAAATCCCTTGATAAAAAGGGCTTGTTAAAGTTGATGGGACTACGGATTCCCATCAAGTTTGAAATGGCTAAGGCAAACATAGAGTAACCTGCAAAGTCAAAGAATAGCTCCAGACCAAAGGTATACATAACCGCTAAAGCATAGTGGTTAAAGAAGCCACCTGACTGCAAAGCTAGATTCTTCAGAGGAGGCAACAAAGTCTCTCCTAAAATATGAGCCAGGATAAACTTGTACAAAAATCCCCACATAATATAGCGAACGGATTCTTCCAACATATCCATCAACTCATCCCGCTCAGGAATGGTCTGATAATTTTCATTAAAACGCTTAAAGCGATCGATTGGACCACTTGAAAAAGTCGGCATGAAGAGAAGAAAACGGAGGAATTCCCAGAGGGTAAAATCCTTAATCACTCCATCTCTCAGCTCGATGATAATTCCAACCGAACGAAAGGTCAGGTAAGAAATTCCCAAGAACCCAAGCAAAGACTGCGTTCCATTGATAGCTGGCTGCACCTTGACAAAGATAATCGGAAGGAGGGACAGAAAACTAACTAGGTAGAAGGCCCACTTGCCATCCTTGCTTTTTCGATAATGCTTGTAGAAGAGTAGGAGCAATATTTCCCAGCACAGGTAAATACCCAAGGCAGCCAATTGATTGGTCTTCCCACCTACCAACATGGTGACGATAAAGAAGAGGCTAACCAGCACTTCATACCAGGCAAAGCGTTTCTTGAAAAAGAGACCGATAAAGATGGGCAAGGTTGCAGCAATCACATAGACAAAATACTGAGGATTGCCGTATGGCTCTAAATGAGGAAGCTGTTGAAAGAACTCCATCATCTCTTATTCACCTCGTTAATCAATCCTTTGATGTCAATCTTTCCATTTGGAGTCAGTGGCAAACTGTCTCGATAAAGAAATTTAGACGGCATCATGTAGGACATCATGATATCTGTCAAGTCTTCCTTAATGGCCTTGGTAATATCGATATCACGTTCAAACTGCTCACGAACACCGTCTTTTAAGATGACATAGGCTAATAGATTTTGCACCTTGTGGTCCTTGTTATAACGTGGAACTGCGACAGCAGACTCTATAAAACGAGACTTGTTGAGATTTTGAGAGACATCTTCTAACTCAATGCGGTAACCGTTGAATTTAATCTGGAAGTCCATGCGGCCACCGTAGAGAAGCAAGCCCTCATCTGTCATGGTTCCCACATCGCCTGTGTGATAGGCTGGCAGACCTTCAAACTCAAAGAAGGCTTCTGCTGTTTTTTCAGGATTGTTCATATAACCTTTTGAAACAGCTGGCCCAGAAACAATGATTTCTCCCTGTTCACCATTTGGCAGTTTCTTGCCATTCTCATCAATGATAAAGGTTGGAGAATCAGCCTTGGTATAGCCGATTGGTAAGCGTTTGAGAGTCGCCAACATCTCGTCTGTCACGGCAACTGCTGACAGGGCTACTGTCGCTTCTGTTGGCCCGTAGGCATTGATAATACGGGCATTTGGGAAACGCTCACGCAGTTTTTGAGCCGTTTTGACCGTCAATTCTTCTCCATCAAAGTAGAAATGCGTGATACCTGGCATTTTCTCACTGTTGAAGTCTTCAGACAACATGGCCATATCTGCAAAAGAAGGGGTTGATGTCCAGATAGCGATTGGCAATGAAAAGATGGTCGCAAAAAGTTGCTTAAAGTCCTGAGTGATGGCTGAAGGAAGAGCAAAAAGCGTACCACCAAGTGCCAAGGTTGGCGCCCAGTACATGACGGACAGGTCAAATGAATAAGGTGGCTGAGCCAGCATTTGCGGACGACTTGGCGTCGCAAATTCCTTATCCGTAATCATCCAATTGGTAAAGCTGAGGAGGTTATCATGGGAAATCTGCACTCCTTTAGGCTTACCAGTCGTACCAGAAGTAAAGATAATGTAGTAGTTATCATCGCCCTTGACTGGATGCGTGATCTCATAGCTAGTCCCTTGAGCAAAGGCTTCTTGCACCTGATCCAGAGTCATCATTGGCGTAGAAACCTGCTCCAATGGAAAGTCTGAGTTGGCAATAATCAAGCTTGGCTCTGCTACTTCTAAAATAGCCGAAACTCGCTCCAAGGCCGAATGGCTATCAATTGGAATGTAGGCATGACCTGACTTAGTCAGCGCTACAAAGGTTGCCAACATTTCATATTCTTGGCCACCAAAAACAACCACAGGAGACTTCTCAGGCAAGCCTAGTTGGTCAATGGCTGCAGCCAAACTATCCGAATCAGCCTTCAAATCTCCATAAGTGTGTTCCTGTCCCAAAACATTGTAAACAGGATAGTTAGGCTGTGTCTGAGCAAAATGCTCAATGGTTTCAATCATATCTACTATTGGTTTATTTGACACAATAGGAATTCTCCTTCAAGTTAAAATTCATTATAGATAAAGCTTCCTTGACCCTGACCAAGATAGCTAAAAAAGTAAAGCAGCCCCAGAAAGATAAGAAAATACAAGGCTGTCCGACCAAGAAAGAGGTACAATTCTTTTCTCTGTTTCATCAAGAAAAACCATTCATTTCTGTAATTTTTAGCTAAAATAAGAGTGATTCTTACTAGCTTATTTTTCTACCATTGTACCACTTTATATAGTATTTTTTCAATTGTTTGCCGTAGATTTTCATTATATTTAAGCTAATTTTAAAATTATGCGGTTTTTCTATGTATATTTTTAAAAAAGCCTGAGATTTTCATCTCAAGCTCTATCAACATAATTGTTTTCTAGATTAGAAAAGTGAGAATACAAGCACGGCCAAGGCTGCACCGATAACAGGTCCCACAACAGGAATCCAGGCATAAGACCAGTCTCCGTCTCCCTTGTTTGAAATTGGAAGGATACTGTGCATGATACGAGGTCCAAGGTCACGTGCAGGGTTCAAGGCATAACCTGTTGTCCCACCTAGTGATAGACCGATACCGACAATCAAAGTTCCCACTGCAAAGGTTCCGATACCTGCTTGAAGGTCATAAAGTCCCAAAGCAAAAATTGTCAATACCAATACAAAGGTGCCAAGGATTTCGCTGATCAAGTTAGAAACTGTATCCTTGATAGCTGGACCAGTGCTGAAGGTTGCCAGGATATTGCCTGCATTTTCTTCTGCCTCATAATGCGGTTTGAATTGCAACCAAACCAAAATCTGACCGAGCATAGCTCCTGCGAACTGGGCTAATATATAAGGGAATACTGATGCCCAAGGTAAGTCCCCTTTTAAGGCCACACCGATAGTCACAGCTGGGTTTAAATGAGCTGGACTGAGCTTGCCAGATACAAATACTGCAACCGCAACTGCAATCCCCCAACCCATGGTAATCACAATCCAACCTGAGCTGTTGCTCTTGGTTTTAGGAAGAACCACACCTGCAACAACACCATTTCCTAGAAGAATCAGGATTAAAGTCCCTAGAAATTCTCCAAATAATTCATTCATCATCTTTCTGTCTCCATTAAAAAGAAGGGGCGGGCGGCAAGGAGTCCTGCCCTCCACCTCTTTTATTTTTTCTTAATTTTTTAATTCTGCTAAATCGTTGTTAGCGAGAGCCGCTTCGACATCCGCACGGTAGCCTGCTTTTTCTTCTTCTGACCAATCATAGAATCGTCCCATTTCATCCAAAACTGGCTCAACGATGCTATCCAAGCTATCACGCATAAAGAGCATGTGGTTGGTACGACGAAGAAGGAAGTCAACTGGGCTAAGAGCCAACTCATTGCGCATTGCATAGTGAAGGGACAAGGTGTCTGCCAAGCTGAGTCCTGGTGCTTGTTCCAAACTATGAGCAAGAGCAAAGACCTTCGGTGCATTTGAACCGTAAAGATTTGCTAGGTAATGAGCTTCCTTGCTATCCAAACCACGTGACACTCCAAGTTGCGCAAAGGCTTCGATTTCTGAGTCCACATTTGCTGGGTTCAATTCCCCACCTGAAACAGGGTAAGTCTTAGAATTGATGAGTTTAAAGCTACGGTCAAATTCTGCTTTGAGGATGTCAACCACGCGCTCCATAGCTCCTTCAGCCATCTTACGATAGTCTGTGATTTTACCACCAGCAAGGGTCAAGAGACCATTATCATCTCGGTCCAAGCTCGAACCACGTGAAACTGCAGATGGGTCCAAATGTTTCTCAGAGGTACTGCTTTCAAGCTTGCTGACAGCAGCCTCTACATCTTCACGAGTTTTTTCTTTAGAGAGGTAAGACTCAACAGTCGCAATCAAGTTGTTAAAGCTTTCATCACTGATGGTTCCGTTATTTCCTCCATTGTAGTCAGAAGCACTATTGCCTGCGATCAATGGACGAAGACCTGCCCAGCTACTTTCGATATCATCAATGGTAATGTTAGCTTCTGGGAAGCGGTTGTTGACAATACCAAGTAGGTAATCTACATCTTCCTGCGTCACTTTTGGATGTTCCAAATCACCTGTGTAGTCTGTATCAGTTGTCCCAAAGTAAGTCTTGTTTTCACGTGGGAGAACAAAGACCATACGGCCGTCACCCAAACCTGTGTCAAAGTAAACTGGCTGTGAAACCTTGATCTTGCTTGAATCCACGACTAGGTGAACTCCCTTAGTTGGACGCATTTGTGAGAATTGGGTTCCCATATTAGACAAATTGCGTACCTTATCGCTCCAAGGACCTGTTGTGTTAATCACCAGACGGGCCTTGATTTCAAAGACTTGGTCTGTCAACAAATCACGAGCTACAACACCTGTAATCTTGCCACTTTCGTCAAAGAGGAAACCTTCTGCCTTCACGTGGTTGGCAATAAGGGCACCGTCTTGGTTGGCACGTTTGATGTTTTCGATCACGAGACGCGCATCGTTGTTACGGAAGTCAAGATAGACTCCACCTCCTACCAAACCTTCTTTCTTCAAGTTTGGCTGGCGTTCCAAGACTTCTTCCTTGCTCAAAACCTTGTTAGCAGCTGGTGTGTTGTTAACTCCTGCCAAAAGGTCATACAAGTCCATAGCTACTTTAAGACGGAAAAGGCTAAAAGTAGCTCCATCTTCATCGTAAACTGGTAAGAGCATTGGGTCTGGTTTTGGAATGTGTGGAGCGATTTGTTGAACCACTGCACGTTCAGAAACTGTATCTGATACCACTTCTACATCAAATTGCTTAAGGTAACGTAGTCCTCCATGAACCAATTTTGTTGAACGGCTGGATGTTCCTTCTGCGAAGTCCTGCATTTCAATCAAACCAGTATCTAGACCACTAGCTGCCGCCTGCAAGGCTACACCAGCACCAGTGATACCTCCACCGATAATCAAGAGGTCCAAGGTACGTTCCTGCATTTTTTGAATTGATAATTCACGTGTTTTCTTTGAAAATTCCATATTTACACACTTTCTAACTGAGTCGCTTTATTCTTCCAGTATTAGTCGTCTACTTCCGCAAAGACTTGAGTTGCTTTTACAGCCTTCTTCCAGCCCTTGTAGAGTTGTTCCTTGCGAGATTCGTTCATAGATGGCTCGAAGAGCTCTCCTGTCTCGTTCAAGAGTTTCAACTCATCCAAGTCTTTCCAATAGCCCACTGACAAACCTGCTAGGAAGGCTGCCCCTAGAGCTGTTGTTTCCAAGTTTTTGGCGCGTGCGATATCGATTCCCAAAATGTCAGCTTGGAACTGCATGAGGAAATTGTTCATAGCTGCACCACCGTCTACTTTCAAGACTTGGATAGCTGTCTGCGCATCCACTTGCATGGTGTCGATGATATCACGCACCTGATAAGCGATAGATTGCAATGTCGCCTTGATAAAGTCTTCTTTACTTGTTCCACGAGTTAAGCCAAAGACAGAACCGCGAGCGTTTTGGTTCCAGTATGGAGCACCTAGACCTGTAAAGGCTGGAACGACATAAACTTCATCATTGTTGTGAGAATCACGAGCGTATTTTTCAGACTCTGGTGAATTTTCAACCATGCGAAGACCATCACGAAGCCATTGAATGGCACTTCCTGCGATGAAGATAGAACCTTCCAAGGCATAGTAAACCTTGCCATTGATTCCGTAACCAATCGTTGTCAAGAGATTGTTTTCAGACAACTGCATTTCTTCACCAGTATTCATGATGATGAAAGAACCTGTTCCGTAAGTATTTTTAACCATACCTGGTTCAAAGGCCAACTGTCCAAAGAGGGCCGCTTGTTGGTCCCCAGCCATACCTGAGATTGGCACTTCTCCACCGTAGAAATGGAATGGGGCTGTCTTGCCGTAGATTTCAGAGTTAGAACGAACTTCTGGTAGCATAGCCTTAGGAATATTGAGGATTTCTAAAATCTCATCATCCCATTTGAGTTCTTTAATGTTATAAAGCATGGTACGAGCTGCGTTTGAGTAGTCGGTCACGTGAGCCGCACCGTCAGTCAATTTCCAAACTAACCAAGTATCGATAGTACCAAAGAGCAATTCTCCTTTTTCAGCTCGTTCTTGAGCGCCTTCTACATGGTCCAAAATCCAACGAACCTTGGTAGCAGAGAAGTAAGCATCGATGATCAAACCAGTCTTTTCATGGAATTTTTCCACATAACCTTGGCTTTTTAGTTGCTCAGCCAGAGGAGCAGTTTGGCGTGATTGCCAAACGATAGCGTTGTAGATAGGAAGCCCTGTTTTCTTATCCCAGACAACAGTTGTTTCACGCTGGTTGGTAATTCCGATTGCTTCGATTTGACTTGGCTTGACACCACTTTCGATGAAAGCACCCGCAATAACTGACTGAACAGAGTTCCAAATTTCATTGGCATTGTGCTCTACCCAACCTGCCTGAGGGAAAATCTGAGTAAACTCTTTTTGACTCGAGCTGACCTTTTCTCCTTTTTTGTTGAAAATAATGGCACGAGAGCTTGTAGTTCCTTGGTCAATGGCCATGATGTATTTTTCTTGTGACATGTGCTGTCCTCCTGATAATGATCTTGAGGATGTCTCCTCTTTACACTAACTAGTATACAAAATAAAGCGCTTTCCTGCTTATCAACTTTTTTTAATTTTTTAAAAAATGTGAGGAGATTGTGTGAATTTCACAAAAAAGACCTGGAACGACCAAGCCTTTTAAGTGAATAATAACTGACGAATAGCCGCCAAATCTTCCATATCCAAGTCATTTTTTAAATAATAGACTGGTGCTTGTTCCTTCTTATGAATCGGGTTATTGGTAACCAGCAAATCATAATGTCGAGTTCGGTCATAGGCTTCAATGGTAATAAAACGATTGTATTCCAAATATCGTTTCAAAATGGCTGCCATCCTTGAAAAGACAAGAAAACCAGATGTCAAATCCAGACCAATCCGCATATGCTGACCACCATTTTCAGCCATATATTCCATCAACTGGAGCCATTCCCAGAGAATTTTCTTATCCAAATCCGTTCCCTGATGAAAGGCAGATAAAGCATGAAAAATCTCTTCTGCTGTCTCTTTAAAATCATGTTCCATCAGCAAATAAGGATGACGATTCTCTAACTGGTACTTGTAGCGATCCTGTAAAATATAGCCCTTATAGAGATAGACTTGAGCACAAAGCTGACTAAGTTCATAGGTGACATGGTCCTCTGTATAATCCCCCAGCAACTCCTCCTTCTTCATTTCTTGAATCAATTGCGTCAGTAAATCTGCCAACTGTCCTCCAAAACCAAGGATATACTCCATAGTATGAAGGGGAAGAATGCGATGAGATAGGAGGAAAGAGAAGAATATCATCATCTCACCATCCTCAGTTCCTAGAGGAAGGTGTTGTCCAGCAAAAAAGGACGGAGCCTTTCGATGCAAACGAAGGTAGAAAATATTGTCAAAATAGCCTCGCATTTTCTCTTCTATCACTTGGAACTGACAGGCATTGACCCGAAGACGCTGTTGACTGATATGAGCCCAGAGAACCAAGTCCAATTTCTGCCCCGCAGACAAACTTGCACCGCAGATTTCTTCTAGTGTAGCAATCTCCTGTTTTCTCTCTGGTTTCTGCATGTGACCTTCCCACTCCTGACTTGACCAGACCTTGCGAAAAAGACAGAAATAGAAATAGCGAATCTGATGCTCTGGACCTCGCCAACGTCCATTTTGGATGGATAAATCAAATTCTGACAAAATATGATTTAAACTAGCTAAGTGGCGACCAAGTGTAGCCTCACTAATCATCAATTCTTGAGCCAGCTGATGGGCTAAAAACTGTTGGTGGTAGAGAAGATAGATCAAAATCTGGTATTTAACAGCATTTTCTAAAAATAGGCTTCGGATATCTCTCCCCTTGGTAGCTGCACCGATTGACAGGCGCAGATTTTCATCTTCTAAGGAGATAGTCAGCTCTAAGCCACTGTCCAAAGCCTTGTCATTGAGCAGGGTGACATATTTGGTTAGAGTTGCTTTTGAAAATCCTGTTTCCTCCATTACAGCCTTGACGGTCGTCTGAGACTCTTGTAATAGAAAGGAAAGGATTGAAAATTGGCCAGATTCTGCCTTTTCCATCAAATCTCCTAAATACATTTGTTACCCCTTTCATTTTCTACCTTAAGCATAGCATAAATCTTACAAATGCTGAAATAATCTGTTTCTCTTTTTATTTTCATGCTGATTTCCCGGCCCATTATCCTAAAAATCAGCAAACACACGGCTCCCCCTTTGGGCATTTTTATGCTAAAATAGTAGCTATGGATAAAATTATTAAAACTATATCAGAAAGCGGAGCCTTTCGTGCTTTTGTCCTTGATAGCACAGAAACAGTCCGCACTGCTCAAGAAAAACACCAAACCCAAGCTAGCTCAACTGTAGCGCTTGGTCGAACTCTTATCGCTAGCCAGATTCTCGCAGCCAATGAAAAAGGAAATACTAAACTAACAGTTAAAGTTCTTGGAACGAGCTCTCTCGGTGCTATCATCACCGTCGCTGACACCAAGGGGAACGTCAAAGGCTACGTTCAAAATCCCGGTGTCGATATCAAAAAGACTGCAACTGGTGAAGTTCTAGTCGGACCTTTTGTTGGAAATGGTCAATTCCTCGTTATCACAGACTACGGTACTGGAAATCCTTACAACTCTATGACTCCCCTCATTTCTGGGGAAATCGGTGAAGACCTTGCCTTTTACCTGACTGAAAGCCAACAGACTCCTTCAGCAGTCGGTCTCAATGTCCTTTTAGACGAAGAAGATAAGGTCAAGGTTGCAGGTGGTTTCCTAGTCCAAGTCTTGCCAGGAGCCAAGGAAGAAGAGATTGCTCGCTTTGAAAAACGCATCCAAGAAATGCCAGCTATCTCAACTCTTCTCGAAAGTGAAGACCATATCGAAGCCCTCCTCAAAGCAATCTACGGTGACGAGGCCTACAAGCGTCTTTCCGAAGAAGAAATCCGTTTCCAATGTGACTGTAGCCATGAGCGCTTTATGAACGCTCTTGCTAGCCTTCCAAGCTCAGACTTACAGGAAATGAAAGAGGAAGACCACGGAGCAGAAATCACTTGTCAATTCTGCCAAACTACTTACAACTTTGATGAAAACGACCTGGAGGAACTCATTCGTGACAAATCTTAATACACCTTTTATGATTGGCAATGTTGAGATTCCCAATCGTACCGTTTTAGCACCCATGGCTGGCGTGACCAACTCAGCCTTTCGTACTATCGCAAAAGAGCTTGGAGCTGGACTCGTTGTAATGGAAATGGTCTCTGACAAGGGAATCCAATACAACAATGAAAAAACCCTGCACATGCTTCATATCGATGAAGGTGAAAACCCTGTTTCTATCCAACTTTTTGGTAGTGATGAAGACAGCCTAGCGCGCGCAGCAGAATTCATCCAAGAAAATACCAAGACCGATATAGTCGATATCAACATGGGCTGCCCAGTTAACAAAATCGTGAAGAACGAAGCTGGCGCTATGTGGCTCAAGGATCCAGATAAGATTTACTCTATCATCAACAAGGTCCAATCTGTCCTTGATATCCCACTTACTGTCAAAATGCGTACCGGCTGGGCCGATCCATCTCTGGCAGTAGAAAATGCCCTCGCTGCTGAAGCTGCAGGTGTTTCTGCCCTCGCCATGCATGGCCGCACCCGTGAGCAAATGTATACAGGTCACGCAGACCTTGAGACCCTTCACAAGGTCGCTCAAGCTTTGACCAAGATTCCATTTATCGCCAACGGTGACATCCGTACAGTTCAAGAAGCCAAGCAACGCATCGAAGAAGTCGGTGCTGATGCAGTTATGATTGGCCGAGCTGCCATGGGAAATCCTTACCTCTTCAACCAAATCAACCACTACTTTGAAACAGGAGAAATTCTACCTGATTTGACCTTTGAAGACAAGATGAAAATTGCCTACGAACACTTGAAACGCTTGATTAACCTCAAAGGGGAAAATGTCGCAGTTCGTGAATTCCGTGGCCTCGCTCCTCACTACCTCCGTGGAACATCTGGCGCTGCCAAACTTCGTGGAGCTATTTCACAAGCTAGCACCCTAGCAGAGATTGAAGCTCTCTTGCAATTGGATAAGGCTTAAAATGGTTCATACTGCTCTACTTGTTATCGATATGCAAAAAGCATTTGATAACCCTATCTGGGGAGAACGGAACAACCCTCAAGCTGAACAACAAGCATTGAGGGTACTGGCATACTTTCGTAAACACGCTCTTCCAATCTTACATGTTCAACACATATCTGACAATCCCCAGTCGCAATTTCATAACAAACAAAATCAGGAGTTTAAAAGTGGATTTGAACCAGTCACCTCAGAACCTATCTTTCAAAAAACGGTTAATAGCGCCTTCATTGGAACAAATCTTGAAACATATTTACGAAAAAATCAGATTTGTCATTTAGTCGTTGTTGGTTTGACCCTGCCTCATTGTGTATCTACTACGACACGAATGGCAGCAAATCTTGATTTTAAAGTCACTTTACTAGCAGATGCCACTGCCAGTTTTACCCTATCTAACAAAAACGGTCAGGCCATCTCTCCTGAGACTATCCATGAGATTAATCTCCTTTCTCTACAAGATGAGTTTGCTCAAATTCTTACTACAGAAGAATTTTTAACCCAAGTATAAGTATAAAATAATCCGTCAACTCTTATTGAGCTGACGGATTTTGAATGCAGTAATGCAGTGAACCGAAACACAAATAGGTAAATTTAGACCTTATACTCTTCGAAAATCTCTTCAAACCACGTCAGCATCGCCTTACCGTAGGTATGGTTACTGACTTCGTCAGTTCTATCCACAACCTCAAAACAGTGTTTTGAGCTGACTTCGTCAGTTCTATCTACAACCTCAAAGCAGTGCTTTGAGCAGCCCACGGCTAGCTTCCTAGTTTGCTCTTTGATTTTCATTGAGTATTAGAACTGATGATTAACAATTATTCATAAATGTCTATAAATTCACTCAGAACTGACTATACTAGTCTACCCCCTTTAGAGCACTAATCATGTCAATCTTTCTCATACGAAGACTAATAAAATAAGCAGTCCCTAAAGATGTAAACCAAACCAATAACGTAGCAGAAGCAAGGACATACATACTGATATAAGCGGTATACTCAATTCGAATCGTCGAAAATGTTGCTACATATTCTTTCAAAAACCATATGCCTAAAGGAATTCCTACTAGCCAACCAATAAAGGTAGTTAGTATAGTCTCAAAAAGAGTTACCATCTGTAGATATTGATTAGAAAATCCTAATACTTGTAATGTAGCATAGTCTCTCATTCTCTCTACAAAGTTTAAAGAGCCCAGATTATAGAGAACAATAATAACAAGTAATAAGGCAAAGCCAATAATCATTAGAAATACACTCATCAAACTAGATACAAAATCATAGGCATTTTTTTCTTGGCTCCCTTTTTCAATGACAGATAGAACACCTTTGTCTTGCTTAATAGTATCTTCGTCCACCTCCGGCCCAACTAATAAAGTATGTGGAGTAAAATCTCCCCCTGATTTTTCAAAGACTCTAGCATGAAGATAAGCCCCTTGATTGGTTTCACTTGTGACAATCCCTTTTACTTCAAACTTGTAAGTATGACCATCTTGATAGGGAGTCACATTTAAAAAATCTCCGACTTTAATACCTGCTAAATGGGCAAATGATCTAGTTACATACAAACCATCATCTTTCAAAGAATCAGCACTCTCTGTTTTTGCTTGAATCATATCTCCATCATCAAATATAATCAATAAACGATTGTAACCATCATCTGGATTAAAATGTGCTTGTGAAATTTGTACACCTTGCCCACCATATCTGGACTTAGAAGTGGTATAATCCGCTACGGTCAGTCGTTTTGAATAAGAAAAATCTTCATTATATGCCTTATCAACAAGATGATTCATGGACACAGGCATACCAATTCCAGCAATCAGTAACATCATACTTCCTGCAACTCCCACGATTCCCATCAAAACTCGAATACGATTAAACGAGGCATCCCGAATTGCCCATCTTGAAGGATAAGAAATCCGTTGCCAGATAGAGGAAAATCTTTCCACAAAGACAGATTTAGCAACTTTTTCTTTACCTCTTAAAAATATTGCTGGTAAGCCTCTAGCTGACTCTCTAGAAGCTAAATAGGCAGCTAAAATACAAATAATAATGACTACAATACCAACGACTATTGATGAAGATGAATAAGAGATTTGCCAATTTGGAAGTGTAAACATTGACTTTTGAGTTTCTAGTACAAACCATGACATCAAGGGAGATATAGTAAATCCTGTGAAACTTCCTAATAAACTCACTACTAAGCCAAATAAAATATAATGTAAACTGATAGCCTGATTTGAAAAACCTAAAGCCTTTAATACAGCAATCTCTTTTGTTTGGCCATCAATCAAACGCTGAATAGTTGTAAACATAGCCAAAATAGCTAACAAAATAAAGATAAAAGAAAATAAGTAAGATAAGTTTCTAATTTGCCCAACTCGATCGGTAGCTTCTGATATTTCAGTTAAACTTTTTTGATCTTGATAAGAAACTAAATCGCCCCCAAAAATAGACTCTAAATCTCCTCGCAAATCTATCTTAGAGCCATAAATTTCTAAGGCATTATCTGACGATAAACCCAGAATTCCTTTTGCAATTTCATTATCTGCAATATAACCATAGGCATCATTGTCAGGATTTGGAGCTATATATTCCATACTACCTGTAAAATAAATCTTATCTGTTGCCTGAACAAATCCTACAATTTCTAAATCTATCTGTTTCCCCCTTGATGAAATAGAAATTGAATCTCCAATCTGTAAATGATTCTTCTTCGCATAATTCCCATCAATCCAAATCGAATCTTGTTTTCCCTCAGAAAAAGGACTTCCTTCTGTTACTGTAACCAGTTGATTATCTGTAATCGTTTCAAGATTGATTCGTCCGTCAGTCTTGTCTAAACGAACAATATTAGCAAAGCCTTTCTTTTTACTGACAACTTTTTCAACAGAAGATAATTGTTCAACCTGCTTGATTTTTGATTCAGCAATCTGTCTCGCTTGAACCCAAACAACAGGAAGTTCAGATTGTTTCAAATAACTCTCTAGACTCTTTTCAAGTCCATGCCAAGCTCCTTGTAGACCTACAAAGATTAATACACTTAATAGAGACATCAGAAAAACAGAGAAAAATTGTTGCCAATTTTGCCGGAGATCTCTTAATAATTTTATATGAAGATACCTCATCCCAACACCTCTTCATTATTCTCTATTTTTTCAATACTTCCATCTTTCAAATATATAACTCGATCTGCAAATTTAGCAAACTCTCTATTGTGTGTAACCATTACAACTGCAGCATTCCCATTTCTAGAAACTTCCTTCAATAAAGTTAAAATACTATCGCCTGTCTTTGAATCTAACGCTCCTGTAGGTTCATCACACAATAATAGACTAGGCTCTTTAGCCAATGCCCTTGCAATTGATACACGTTGCATTTCACCTCCAGAAAGTTGATTAGGAAAATTATTTTTTCTATGAAGTAAACCAACTTGATCTAAATACATATCAATTTCTTTATTGTTTTTCACTAAATTTGCTGCAATACCTATATTCTCCTTGGCTGTTAAACTTGGAACTAAGTTATAAAATTGAAAAACAAAACCAATTTTATCTTTTCGATAAGCAGATAATTCCTTGTCTGTAAATTTTGTTACTAGTTCCTCATCAAATATAAAGGTTCCCGATGTCGCACGATCCATCCCACCAAGTAAATTTAGTAACGTACTTTTCCCTGAACCTGATGGACCTAAAATAACTGTAAA
Source organism: uncultured Streptococcus sp. (assembly GCA_963521035.1). Taxonomy (GTDB): domain Bacteria; phylum Bacillota; class Bacilli; order Lactobacillales; family Streptococcaceae; genus Streptococcus. The sequence goes on along the minus strand of CAUQTL010000001.1, from coordinate 25,339 downwards.
TTTCCCTTTCTCAATGGAAAAACTAACTTGATCTAAAGCACGAACTTCTTGCTCCCCCACCTTATAAATCTTACTAACATTTTGAAACTGAATCATACATACTCCTAATATCTTGTCATAAATTTTATTTTTTCCTTTAATGTAGGCTCTTCATACTGCTCTATGATACGTTTAGATACCGCTTCCCTGTTTTCTCGTATAACCTTTTCAGCTAAGGAAATAGCCTCATCTACTGGAACAACTATTGGCAACCTATAATGTTGAATGATCTGATTTAACCGTTCTTTCTGACTACCTTTTACACAATAAGGTGTTATACCTAAATTCCTATAAGCTTCATATAATTCCTCATCTGATAAATTTCGATACTCTTCAGATACTGGTCTATGCCCATCTGGATCCATTGCAAACTCTACTGGTAAATGAACAACATCTGTATACCACAATTTCGCATGATTCTTAGAGACAACCCCATAGGCAGTCAAATATTTTTTGAAAAATCGTCGACCTGGAATACCTAAAATAGATTTCATCAATCGATGAATGAATGCTGATCCTGGGTTAATTCCTACCCTCATTCGAACAGTCCCGTAAATCCATTCATTCAATACTGAACCATCTGATAGAAAACTTCCATGTTCCTTGTATAAAATTCCTTCCGTACGAATTCTCTCTTCAAAACGCTTTAGCCCTAGTGCCATTAATTCGGTTGATGACATATCCTGAAATCTTCTGCCAGGATATAAATCTGTCAAAATTTCCCTCGCAGATAAAGCGTCAATTAAGGGAAGTCCCGTTGCAATCGAAAGAGCTGTAGCAGTTGTTGTCTTACCTGTAGAATAAGTTCCTGATATGACTAACCTTAATTCTCTATTTCCCATCACTGTCCCCCTCCATCAGGTAATTTTTGAGCTATTTTACTTTTAAAGACTACCTTATGATCTATATCATATCCGGACATTTCGTAGACTTTCCAATACTCTTCTCTAATTTTTAATAATCTATTTTTTGAAACACTACCACTAAGCTCTACTACTCCGTTCAAAATTGGTGAATTCAAGTCTGCACTCACTTGCTTCATCCACATGGTATTGCTCTCTTCTCGAGATATCTCTTCTATATGGTAGGCCAACATCTCTGCCATTTGAGAAAAAATAATCAGAAGTTCTAACAAACTATAATAATTCTTTTCTAGACTACCTACACCACTATATTCAATATCTTTGATCAATACTTGCTCTGCTTTACAAGATATACTACTATCTGAAAACTCAACATCGTATATATCATGTTGTCTATCTCTCAAATGAGTTGATAAAAAATCTCTACCTTGTTCTCCTATAGCAGCTACATTTTCCATACATTCTAATAATTGATATCCTAAACAAACTTTCATATCCATTACCAAGCAATCAAATTCAATTACTTGGTTCGTCATTTTGAAATTTTGTAATTCTAATTTTAAATTTACCAATTCTTCTATAGCTTTTATCCCTGACTTTATCTCAAAATGGCTTAACCTATACTGATTTAAGCTCACTCCCTTTCTTTTCAGTATTTCACTTCCAAATAAATGTGCTAATACTATTCCATCTAATGTACTCAGGTGCTGCTGTATAATTTCAGATTGTTTACTAGACTACAAACCTTCTTGATGAAGAGACCCAACCCCTTCTAAAATATTTTTCAACTTAACTTCATAAATCGTTCTCTTATGTCCTCTACCAAAATAGCGATTTTTATTGTCTCCAAGTAAATAATCTACTGTTAGCATATCCTTCTCCAATCTGTTAAACTTACTCTATATTAAACAAAAAAAGACAAGAAAGAATCCGTAATTTACGAAAACCTTCTTGCCTTTTTAGGATAAAATTATAAAGACACTAGATTTAATCGAATAGCCTCACGTACAGCTCCAACTCTACTCGTCACTCCCAACTTTGAACAAATATTTGAAACATGGGTATCTACTGTTCTCCTGCTGACAAATAAACTATTTGCTATCTTTTCATTAGAATATTCTTTTACAATAAGTTCCAATACACTTAACTCCGTATCTGTCAATAGATTATTTTCTTGCTTTTCTAACAAACCATCTGGGATAACATGATTGCCCTTATAAACAGCATAAATTGCACTTTTAACATCCAAATAAGAACTTTCTTTGGGTAAAAAAGCTTGAATCCCAAAGTCCATCGCTCTCTTATGTAACAAAGTGTCATAAAATCCTGATAAAAGAACTATCTTGGGAACTGTATTCAGAAATCTATTTATTTGACTAATAACATCAAATGCCGTTACTCCTTTCAGCATAAAATCCATAACTAGCACATCTACCTTTTCATGCTTGAGACAAAGAAATAAATCTGCTACTTCTGTATAGGAACCAACAATTTTAAAGTCATCTTCCTTTAAAAAATAGTTCTCCAATCCTTGTAATACTAAACTGTGATCATCAATCAAAACCAAACGAATCATTTTTCTTCCCTTCTATAGGTATTCGTATCTTCACACTTGTAGGTTCTATATTTATCTGAACAGTTCCCCCCAATAAATGAACCTTCTCTACAATTCTATTTAAACCAAAATGATATTCATTAGACTGATAGTTTCCCTTAAAAATACCATCATCTATAACTACAATTGATAAAATCTTTTCTTTTGTAGATAAATCTACAGCAATTTCTCTAGCATTCCCATGAAGAATACTATTATTTACTAGTTCTTTAACTGTCCTTAATATAAACGTGCCCACTTTATCATTAACTTTTTCTTCATCTATTGAAAAAGTTGTCATAATCGAAACAGTTTCCATCTTCATGAATTGGTTTAATATGCTAGTAATAGATTCTTTCAGCCCTAATTCATGCACCATTAAGGGATAGATATTGGAACATAAATCTCTTAATTCAAAGACAATATCATCCAACATCTCTAATAAAGCTACCCTATTAATTTGTTCACTAATTTCTAACTGCTTTTTATAATAAATAACCTTCTGAATTGTAGTATCATGTATAAACGTTGCAATTTCTTCCCTCTCCAATTCAGTAGCTACAAAAGTATGAAAACTACTAAAGATTCCCTCCATTTTATGACTAATCAACATCATTTTTCTTATTTCAGGTAACAAAGCTAGCGAAAAAAGAAAAGTGTAAAGAACGAAAAAAATTGGAGAAAATTCTCTTAATAACAGACTAAAAAGAATAATTAAACTAGTAAAAAAAACGGCAAATATCAAGTTATATATGAACGGGTTCCACTTCCAAGCAACATATATCATTCGCTCTAGTATCAAGTTATTTACAATAGAGAACAAAATAAGCAACAATAGAGGAATACTATAAATAAACGAAACTTCCTTACCAATCGGAAAAATATATCCAAAAAATAGAGGAAATAAGGCAAGAACTGCTAAAAATAAGGTATGAATTGGCAACATTTCTCTTATCTGAGAGTAACTTATAAGCATCTTTAACAGCAGGATAACTAAAAAGAAAAATACTAAATAAAATACCCCCCTAGAAAAAAAGATAGTCAAAAAATCAATGGGCTGTATAAGATTATAAACAAACAAAAGTTGAGTGATGAGTGAATAGCCCAGTATAATACGAGAAAAGTTAGAAATGGTTGAACCTTTTATCTTCAGGACTAACACTCTAATGAAAATATCCATGAATAATGGAAATAAAGTCAAGTATGAAATTAATAGACTACGACCAAATACATCTCCTATACTTGATGGAATAATCGATAATAACATCAGACTAGTATAAATAATAAAATAAAAATATCGTTTTCCAGTTTTTCCTCTACTTCTCCCTTTTATGTATAAGCGAAATAACAGTAGAATCAGAAAAGCAATGATTGATAAAACAAGAAAGATAATTTGGCTTGATTTCCCAGATTCTATTATTAAATTCTTTGAAATTCCTCTATCTAACACTGTCACAGAATGAAGCGGTTCAACAATTAAAAATCGAGATAATAAGAAATTACTATCTGGACTCTGACCGTCTATTTGTATAATTGATGACCCTATTATCTCTTGATGATTTGCAAAGCTTCCCAGATTATGGACTTGTCTAACTATCCACTCATTATCATGTTTATCTACGGTGATTCCACTGTACGTTCGGTTAAATATTGAAAACGAAAAATAAAAAAAGAAAATAAATAACAAAACAAAATAAAATCGAAACATTTTTGACTTCATTGTTTGCAACACTCCACATTTCACTTGATATTGATGTTTATTCTACCATTTTTTCATTCAATAAAACAGGTTTTATAGTTAAATTTATTCTTTTTTCTTTCGAAATATAACTGATACAATCTTCTAGTAGGTAAAATCCTACCTGATTTGACCTTTGAAGATAAGATGAAAATCGCCTACGAACACTTGAAACGCTTGATTAACCTCAAAGGAGAAAACGTCGCAGTTCGTGAATTCCGTGGACTCGCTCCTCACTACCTTCGTGGAACATCTGGTGCAGCTAAACTCCGTGGAGCCATTTCACAAGCTAGCACTTTGGCAGAAATTGAAGCCCTCTTGCAATTGGAGAAAGCATAGTCTCACATCTACAACTCACAAAAACGGCAAAGCTCAAAAAGAATCTTGCCGTTTTTTATATGTTTTCATCTTGTAAATCTAATTGCTTCACTCTAGCTATATAGTAGGACATAATCAAAAACAAGTTGATACTGATAATCCAAACAGACCATTCATGAAGAAAATGCATCAATACAGCCAAGCTGATTGCCCCCACTATGAAACTTCCCACAACAATCCCATAATTTAAGGCTTGACGACGGTATTCTTGGATATTTCCTTCTCTTCTAGCAATGCGATACAAAGCGGTCAACATCTTTCGGTAATTTCCAGACGTCATAAAAATGACATAGGGATGATCTTCAATCAAGCTACCTGTAAATGTTAGCATCATCATTCCTGTTCCAAAAGCGATGAAAGGAACTTCTAATAGAGGAAATCGTGAAAAGAAAGGCAAAATAAGTGTCCCAATAAATAAAGGAAGCAACATCTTAACCCGCCAGTAGGCCGTTTTGCGGTATTCTTTCATGTGTAGGGCAAACAGAAATCCTAGAGAAAAGAAGATAATTGAGCAGAATCGTAGCATCGTATTAATAACATTTGAGTCATGCCAATCAGATATAAGTAGGAGAATATTCCCTGTCTGTGTCGCTACCAAACTATGGTATTGAATATGGCAAAACACATCCAAAGAACCACCTACAAATCCAAGAAATACTCCCATCAGTCGTGTGTTTTGAGGTAAGATTAATTTGTCCGCCATGTATTATCACTCGTTTTCCTTTGATTTTTTTATTATACCACTTTCTCTTGGAGAAACTAAGTGAAAAACAGTTGGCTCACTCTTTTACAGCACGATTTCTAGTAAAAGTTAAAGCACCAAATTTTATTATTGACTCAAAGCAACACTGGAAACCTTACCATCCGCTCCTGTTGTAATTTGGATGATTTTTCCCCCACCAATTTTGGCATTATACTTACCATCATCAAGAGTATAAGAATAGCCTTTGATAGAATAATTTTCTTTCTTTCCATCAGCAGATTCTACTGTAAATTGACCACCTGATGAAACTGTGATAGTTTCGCCATTTGCTCCCTTCCAATTGCCCGCTGCAGCTGAGAAATCACCATCTACCATGGTTAAAACACCCTTGTAGCGTTTATTTTGCTCTGCTTGCTTGTCTTGAAGTTTGCGGTCAGTTGTAGGATCATAGCTTGATTGGTTAGACTGGGCTTGAGGAACCTGTTGAGTTGAAGGAGCCTGAGCAGGAGTTTGTTGACTAGCTGCCTGTTGATTAGCTACTTCTTGACCTTTTCTTTGCTCTGGTGCAGGTGCCGCTTGTGATGGCGTTGCAGTTGCTGAAGATTGATCATTAGATGCCTTGGCCTTTTCAGATGAAGCTGAACTTGAGGACTTCTGAGTCTTGCTTTCTTTGCTAGCAGAAGCTGCTTTAGAGCTTGATGATTGGCTTGTCTTAGCAGAACTGCTTGCTTGAGTTGTTTCCTTTTTATTTCCACAAGCTCCTAATAGCAAGGTAGAAGCCAATACAGTTGCTGTCATCAATTTGATATAGGTTTTCTTTTTCATTTTTCTACTCCTTTGTAATATTTTAGAAATATAAAGAAATCTTTTTGTAATACAATTGTAACATTAGAATTTAAATATGTCAACAATTTATCTAAACTATTTTAAAAATCTTAAATACTTTAGATACATTTACTCCTCCTACTCTTCTATTCGTAATAAAATAGAAAAGCAGGAGATTTTCCTATTAAAAATTTGAATTTGTTTTTGTGAAATCGCTTGCACCTTTAAGTACAAAGGAATATAATAACATTGAAATAGAATATAGGAGGTGCACTCTTATGCTAAATAAGTATTATAAGTATCTTCCTTGGTTGATTTTGGGAGCAATTGGCTCTTATCAATCAGCCGCTTACTATGCGAGAACTGCATTTGATGTGTTTTATCTGACTACAATCTTTTTGATTGTTTATATCGCTTTGTTATTTTTACATGAGAACTATCTCAAGTATCGATACAAAGACTTTTTTACTCACCTGTTGAGCAATTCTAAGAGAGATAGCCATCCCTAAAACAGTCGCAACAGCAAATCAAACTAATAAAGGCAAATAAAGAGGTCGGGAAAAGTTCCCGACCTCTTTATTTCAATCGATAGGTTTTTCTTGGTTTCTTTTTAGGCACTCGTTTGAGTCCAACTTCTTCTACATATTCTCCGTATTTTACGAGAAAGTTATTGCTGACGATTGGACGACCGGGGTTGATAAGATTGACCAGTTCAGTTCCTTCGTAGACAGTGAACTCCTCCTCTAGAAGATAAAGGAAGGTCGGATTCCAGTCGAGACGGCCTTGGATTCGTTTGATGGATTCTTGGATAATGGCATAATGATCAAAAGCGAAGGCTTGCTCCTCCAGCTCCACTCCCTCTAGATAGCATTTGCCTGTCTGAAAATCAACATCTACGAAAACGATATCCTTGGCATCATCTCCTGCCTGAACAAGGTCTAATGCACGACTAGGCAAATAAACCAAGTGGGCAATGGTCACTGTCCAGCCCCGTGGGTCACGGCCGGGAGTCGATACGGTCATCAATTGCTCAATTTTTTCCAAAGGAAGATCGAGATTGACTTCTTCTCTCACCTCACGCTGACAGGCATGCGCAGCATCTTCGCCCTTGTCCATAAATCCTCCAACTAGCGCTAAACAATTTTGATATGGATGAGCCTTGCGACGAATTAATAAGAGTTTGATCTTTCCTTCGACAAAGCAGTAGGCTACCATATCCACCGTCACACTTGGTTTTTCGTATTGAGGGAGTTCCTGCTTGTAGTACCAGTCTAAAAACTCTTCCTGACTTGCATGGATTTCAAAATATTCTCTCTCTGTCATCCCTTCTGGAATCATCGTGTCCGCCATTTTATGCCTCCTTACGAACTGCCTTGGTCCATTGGTACCAACCTACTAGACTATTGAGTGTGTAAACCCAGTACATCCCTTGGATGTGGATGTTTTCACCCCACCAGAGGTAAATACTAAAGAGATTAGTTGCAATCCAGAAAATCCATTGCTCACGGTAGAGACGTGTCATCAAGAGCTGACCGACACCATTGGTCGCATCGGTAACACTATCGCGGAAAGGGCGAGCACTATGGATACTTTGGTAAGCTAAGCCCATACCAATCCAAATGATAGCAGTCAAGGCCAAGTACTTGAGCCAGTCAAGCACAGATAATTTCTTAGCTTCAAAGTGAGATTCTTCTGCTTTTCCTTGGTCATTGATACGGTTGGACAGCCAAGCATAGAGACCAATCGGCTGCATGACAAAGAAGTAAACTGTCGTCAAAACTTCGCCATAAAAAGTCGCATTCATGGCCAAAATCAAATAGATAGCAGAGTTAATGGCCCCAAAGAGATAATTGCTTGCACGCCCTTCTGCTACCAAGATAACACAGACAATCCCAGTCCAAGATGCAAACAAGCTTAACCAATCGTGACTATCCGTATTTTGAGTGAATTCCAAGATCAAGGGAACACTTGACAGGACGATGAGATACAACCACTGGAAAAGACTACGGCCGACAAAGAGATCTTTCCAGAGCAGGTTCATAATTCCTGCAAAACCAATTTTGCGGGCTTCCGCATGGACATTTTTAAAGTTTTCGATAAATTGTGTGATTTTTTTAGTTAGTTTTTTCATATTTTTCTCCTAATCTGCTTGGTAAATGGCATCAATAGCCACTTTGGCTGCTTCATAATTGCCTAGGTAATCCTCAGCTAGATAAACTAGTGGAATGTTTGCTAAGTAGCGTTCCCTCATCTGATCCAAATGTTGTGAAAAACTATGACGAATATGGTCTTCTGCCATAGTCATATCTCTAAATCCGTCATTGACATAGGAGCCGACCGGTTGCACAAAGAGAATCAAGTCCCATTTTTCCTTAGCCAAGATCGAAACAAAGAGATTATCAAAGGTTTCTCCTGATAAGTCCCCTTGGTCCTCGGTCTCCATGTAATAATCATAGTAGCCCTTAGTTACTAAGGAGTTGGTGTCAGCTATCACCAATCCCCTATTGGCATTACTGTCAATTAACTTAGAGGTCTGGTCATACTGCCCCAACAGGAGATAATAGTAATCTTTTGGAGTCAATTCATCGTCGCGGACATTGTTTTTAATCTGGTACTCACGTGCGTATTCCAAACTGACGGGTGCATCGTAATACCTTGCCAAATCCTTGGCCAGAGTGGTCTTCCCATTGCTGGCACTCCCCATAATCAATACTTTCTTTGTAAACTGACGACGGAAGGGCTGAGCGATGTTTTTCCAATATTTGCTTGGATTTTCTCGAATCATAGTCGCTGAGATTCCAAACTTTCTTTCTTGCAAAACGGTCTCAAAACCACGATTTGATAATTCTTGCTGGTAGTCTGCTTCTCCCACAAAGAAAATTAGTTCTTGCTGGGTTTCATCATAGGAAATCTCCGCTAACATTTGGTCCAACCACTCCTGCCAGCCCATAGGGTAGCGAGGAAGATTGGTTTCATCTAACTTACAAACCAAGGTCAACTCGTCACCACGAAAGGCCTCTCGGATATAGCGGAATCTTTTTTGAAGCGTTAAGCCTACCTGCTCTCCTCGGTCTCCCTCATAGCCTGAAACGACAACCCAGACCTGGTCACACTGTCGCTTCGCACGCTGAATCAAATCGATATGTCCTTGATGAAGTGGAGCAAAGGTTCCAAATACCACTGCTGTTTTCTTTTTCATAAACGCATTACCTTTTTATGGTTTTTGATATTTTTATTATCTATGTTTTTATTATAAACTATATTTTTGTTTTGTCAATAGTTTTTTATCATTTTTTATAAAAAGATTGCAAAAAAAGAATCAAGATTGCTCCTGATTCTCCATTTTTATGCAATATCAAATTTTAACTGGCCTGCTTTGACACCAATCTTAAGTGTGCTGCCTGCCACCAAATCTCCCTTGAGAAGAAGTTCTGCCAACTTGTCTTCCACTTCTGTTTGTAGAGTTCTACGAAGTGGACGAGCTCCCATCTCTGGGTCATATCCTTGATTGGCCAATAATTTCAGTGCGGAAGCTTGTAATTTCAAGTCAATGCCTTTTTCAGCCAAACTTGCAACTAAAGGTTTGACCATAATCTTCACCACTTCCTGCATATGGTCGCTAGACAGGCTATGGAAGACCACCTTTTCATCAATACGGTTAATAAACTCAGGTCTATAAGCCTTTTTTAGCTCTTCAAACATGCGTTTTTCCATATTTTCCTGGTCAAAACGAATGTCCTTTGCCCCAAATCCGACAGTCTTGTCATCACGAAGGGCTGTCGCACCAAGGTTTGACGTCATGATGATAATGGTATTTGAAAAGTCAACCTTGCGTCCCTTACTATCGGTCAAGACACCGTCATCCAAGACCTGCAAGAGAACATTAAAGATGTCTGGGTGGGCTTTTTCTACCTCATCAAATAGGAGAACAGAGTATGGTTTGTTGCGAACCTTCTCGGTCAACTCCCCACCTTCTTCGTAGCCCACATAACCCGGAGGAGCTCCGTTGAGACGACTGGCTGCGAATTTCTCCATATACTCACTCATATCAAAGCGGATAAGGGCTGATTCGTCGTCAAAAAGAACTTCCGCCAAAGCCTTGGCCAATTCAGTCTTCCCGACACCTGTAGGCCCTAAGAACATAAAGGAACCAATCGGACGCTTATGACTACGAATCCCTGACTGGTTGCGGCGAATCGCACGGCTAATGCTTGAAACAGCTTGATCTTGACCGATGACACGTTTGTGCAGTTCAGCTTCCAAGTTTAAGTATTTCTTAGCATCAGTCTGAGTCAGTTTTTGGACTGGAATACCTGACAAGCGACTCAAGGTGGTCAAAATATCAGACTCTGTCACCAAGTCTTTATAGACAGGCACTTCCTCTTCTTTTGCGATTAGCTGAGCTGCCTGTTTCCACTTACCATCCATCAAGGCCTTGTCAGCTGGACTCAAACCTGAATCGTCTGCTTTTACATGCTTAACCTTATTTTGCACTGTTGCTGCTGCTTCATCTAAGAGGTCGATAGCAGAGTCTGGCAAGTGACGACTAGTCAAGTAACGATGCGCCATCTTGACAGCTGTTTCGACCGCTTCATCTGTGATTTGCACACGGTGATGTTTCTCATAAGTCGCCTTCAAGCCTTGCAAAATGGCCATACTGTCGGCCACACTTGGCTCTTCAATCGTCACTTTGGCGAAACGACGAGAAAGGGCCGCATCTTTTTCGATGTGTTTTTGATATTCTTCCTGAGTGGTCGCACCAACTGTTCTCAAGGTGCCACGCGCCAAGGCTGGCTTCAAGATATTGGCCGCATCCAGAGTTGAGTCAATTCCACTACCAGAACCCATGATAGTATGAAGTTCGTCGATAAAGAGAATCACTTGGCCATCTTCTTCAATATCCTTAATGATATTATTCATGCGTTCTTCGAAGTCACCACGGAAGCGTGTCCCTGCAACAACATTCATCAAATCAAGCTCTAACACGCGCATCTTAGCCATTTCCGCAGGCACATCACCACTGGCAATACGCTGAGCAAGACCAAGCGCCAGAGCTGTTTTCCCGACACCAGCATCCCCAACCAAGACAGGATTGTTCTTAGTCTTCCGGCTCAATATTTGAATCATACGCGAGATTTCCTTGTCCCGACCGATGACTGGTTCTAACTTGCCAGAACGCGCTTGCTCTGTCAAATCATGCGTATAGTCCTCGAGACCTCCGCTCGGAGTCTGGGGCATGCCCATCATATTGGCCATAGAATTTTGCTTGTCAGCTACTGTACGATGGCGTTGGCGTAGAGCCTTGAGGTCTTCACGAGTCCAGCCTGCCCGTTCTTCTAGATTTCGACGTAGGGCAGCAATCTTGACCTGATCTTTCTTGTCTTCATAAGAAAAACCAGCCCTCTCCAAGATACGAGTCGCCAAGGCATTTCCATCATGCAAAATCGCATAAAGGACGTGCTCTGTCCCTAGCACCTTAGCATGGACCACTGATGCTACATACTCTGCTTCATCAAAGAGAACCTGCAAACGATGGGAGAACGGCAATTCCGTAAAGGTTTCATCCTGGCTATAGTCCGTTTCAGTCAGTTCCAAAGCGACTTCTTCTAAACGGTCCATCTCATATGGATAATCATTTAAAGTCGCCCCTGCCACACTATAACTGTGATTAGACATGGCAATCAACAAGTGCCAAGACTCTAGGTAACGAGCTCCAAAATGGCCAGCAACCATGTAGGCACTTTCGATACATTCATTCAATGCTTTTGAATAGTTCATCTTACTTCCCTTTTCTATCTACCTCTTGTATGACCTGTCGTAGCATGTTTGCACGAACAACTGGAGCTTCTTCTCCTAAAACGCGATCCAAAGCTACTGATACTAGCAAATTCATCTCCTGCTTGGTCATCAATTCCTGCTCAACCAAAAGCTGTAGAATATCCTCATAAATTTCTTGACTGACCCGCTCGCCAATCGAATAAAGCAGCTCCCTGAGCATTTCATGATGACTAGAAAACTCAATCCGTCCTATACGAATGTAGCCTCCGCCACCACGCTTACTTTCAACCAAGTAGCCTCTACTTTCCGTAAAGCGTGTCTTGATCACATAGTTAATCTGACTAGGAACAACCTGAAAAGTATCTGCCAACTGACTCCGTTGCAATTCTACAATTCCAGATTGATCTAAAATCGCCTTGATGTAGGCCTCAATATGATCCGATGTATTTTTAAATCTCATTACAAACCCACCTCTCTCTTTGAACCTTGACTATCTTTGACTATTATACCGAAATTTTCTCATTTTTAAAAGAAAAAGGGCGCTGGCAAAGAATAATCTTCACCAACTCCCTATTTTTCTACTTATCTAAACCTAATTCTGCTAATATTTTTCGTTTATAGGCAATCTTTTGAACTTCCTTGTCCTCACCTTCGGACCAATCTAGTTTAATTTCTGAGACAATCTGCCCAGGGCGATTCTTCAAGATATAAATGCGGTCGCTGAGATTGAGGGCCTCCTCGATACTGTGAGTAATAATCAAAGTCGTCAGTTGCAACTGCTTGTGAATCTCAAGGTACCAAGTATGGAGCTCCATCTTAGTCATCTCATCCAAGGCACTGAAGGCCTCATCCAAGAGAAAGAGTTTGTGCCCAAAAAGGTAGGTACGAAGCAAGGCTACACGTTGGCGCATCCCACCACTCAACTCATGAGGGTATTTATCCCTTACAGCCGTCAACTGAAAAGTAGCGAGTATTTCATCCGCACGAGAAATAGCTTCAACCTTATCCACCTTTTGAATCAAGAGGGGTAAAATGATATTGCCAAGAACGGTCTTGTGCTCCAAGAGCAAGTCCTTTTGCAACATGTAACTCACGCGCCCCTTGGGATTTTCTTCTCCATCAAGAACGATTTGGCCCGACTGAACTTCTAAAATCCCAGCAATTAGGTTGAAAAGTGTGGTCTTACCAACACCACTTGGGCCTAAAATAGAGACTACTTCACCCGAAGTGACTTTCAGATTGATATCCTCTAAAATCCTCTCCTCGCCATAGGCATAGCTTACGTGTTCTAGTCTAATTTCTGTCATTATTTCACAAATTCATTGGTAAAGCCTTTGTCTGTCAAATCTTCTTTAAGGATACCATTTTCTTTATCCCATTTGTAGAAGGCATTCCAGCGAGCTGCATCAAATTGTCCCCATTTTTCCTTGTCGCTTGCGTATTCTTTTGACAAGTATTTTTGAGATTCGATGACAAAGTCACGTTTTTCCTTGAGTTCAGGCGCATTCTTGATGAGAATATCTGCAGCTTCTTCTGGATGTTCCATGGCATATTGGTAGCCTTTTTTGATGGCTTGGATAACTTTACGTGCTTCTTCTTTATTGTCTTTCAGATAGTCGTTGTTTGCGATGATAACTGGTGAATAGTAGTCAAACTCCTTGACATAGTCTTTCAAGTACATGAAGTTAGCATCTACACCTTGAGATTTAGCAAGGATACCATCCCAACCGTAGTAAATCCAAGCAGTATCAAAGACGCCATTGGCAATCGGTGTGATTGAGTTTGAGTCGTTATTTGGTACTTTTTCAACCTTCTCAAAGTCTCCACCTTGAGATTCTACCAAGGTTTTCAACATAGCAAGTTCAGTTGGGTCATTCCAAGTTCCGTATTTCTTACCAACCAAGTCCTTTGGACTAGCTACATTGTCAGGTTTACGAGAGATGATTCCTGATGTATTGTGTTCAACAATAGCTGCAACGGCAGTAATTCCTGCTCCTTTTTCCAATTTTTTAGCCATATAGTCTTGGAAATAGACTGCAAATGGTGCCTTACCGTTAATAACCAAGTCAGAAGAACTTTCTTCTGGTGGCAATTTCAAATCAACATCCACTCCAGCTTCTTTGAAATAACCTTTTTCCTTAGCAACATAAAGCCCTGTGTGGTTGGTATTTGGTGTCCAGTCTAGGATAAAGTCAACTTTCTTGAGTTCTGCCTCTTTGTTATCCTTAGAAGCAGTTCCTTGACCACAGGCCACAAGTACAACAGCTACAAGAGCTGTTAAAACAGTTAAAAACACTTTCCATGGTTTTTTCATTTTGATTTCCTCTTTTCTTTTTTGAAACATTCTAATTCTACGAACGTTTCCATTTAATAACATATTTCTCGCTGATATCGACCAACTTCATACCCAGAAGGCTGATAATCGATACCAGAATAATAATAGCAAACATGGTATCATACTGAAACAGTTTCTTGGACTGAATCATGTAGACACCTAGTCCTTCAAAGCCTCCCAACCACTCAGATACCACTGTTGTGATGAAGGCGTAGGAGACACTGACCCTCAGACCTGCATAAAAGTAAGGCAGGCTGACTGGGATTTTAAAATGCCACAGGATTTGCCAAGGTTTGGCCTGCATCAGACTAAACAAGGTCAGCATATCCTTATCACAATGCCTAAAACCGTCCAAAATACTGACGATGATAGGAAAGGTAGTCGTCAAGATAATCAAGACAATCTTGGGCAAAATCCCATAACCTAGCCACAAGACCAGAATAGGGGCTATGGCAATAGTCGGGATAGTCTGAACAACCACCATCATAGGGTAAATCAGATCGTTAAGCCAAGTCAAACTGTCCATGAGCACAGCCATGAGACAGGCAATCAAAACTCCCAGAACCAGCCCCAGTAAAGCCACTCTCAAGGTCGCCCAGCTATGGTGCCAGAGAAATTCTCTATCGCGCACAAAAGACTGGAGGATTTCAAGAGGTGTCGGCAGAATAAACTTGGGGAGAAGTTTAAGAAAACCTGCTAACTGCCAGATTGACAAGACTCCTAGAAAGCCCAATAGACTAATGTGTCGTCTCAGTATACTTTTCAAGTTTCTCATCAATACTTAAAATCTCTCCTACATTTATTTTGACATTGGCAAAGACATTATCTGCCTCCTGCCCTGCCACCTTTAGCGCTTCTTTGAGAATACGCATAAGCTCATCAAACTCCCCTTCCAAGACCGTTTCAAATGGTGTCACCACCATAGTCACCTCTTGAGCTTGCAGATAAGCAATGACCTGATCAATAACAGCAATCCGATCAATCCCCTGTGATAGTGGTAAAACTTGCAAGGCAATGCTTGCTTTCATAACAACCTCCTCTTCTCGTTTTCCTTTGACAAAAAGAAAAACCTTTACCATATATGTAAAAGGTGCAGAATAGACTAAGTATCGTTCCCTACGCTGGCATTACCCAGATCAGGTGCGGTCGAAGTTTAACACTTCCTCTCAGACTGTACACAGACTCCCATATATTATATGGACATATGATAGCGCAAAACAAAAAAAATGTCAAGGAAACTGCTTACAGAAAAGAGTAGGAAAATTTTCCTACTCCCATTTTCTATACTCGTTCTCCATCACTATTTACTCTGTAGCCATCCACCGTCGTATTGACGGCTAAGGCACCCGAAGAGTAAGAGTAATACCACTTACCAGAGACTTGATACCAACCTGTTTTCATTGCCCCTGAACTATCTAAATAATACCACAGACCATTTTCCTTTAACCAGCCTGTCTGCATTTCACCAGATGATTTCAAATAATACCAACTAGATCCGTCTTTCAGCCAACCCGTTGATTTAGACCCATTTGATTTGAAATGATACCAACTACCATTTATTTTCTTCCAACCAATAGTCAATCCATTATTGGATCCATAGTTAGAACTATTCCCTGATTGATTCTGTGAAGAGGTTACTCCCTCTAGCTGGATATAGCGACGACTTCCGTTATAAGCCGTATAACTCAACCACTTGTATCCATCTTTTTCGAGAATTTGATCATAATGAACATTCTCCCCAGGATAATAGTAATCAATCGCAGTTGCGCTAGCTAGAGGCTGATTTTTGATAGCAGCCTTAGTCTTAAAATAATGTGTTCCTCCTGTTGAAGCTGAGGATTGACTATTCCCAACACTGCCACCAGCTAAATCTTTAAAATGAATAAACCCCGTCATAGTATTTGCCTTCACGATGCGCTTGTTGTAAGATTCCCTTATTCCATAATTGTATTCTTCAATCTCAATCTCATCTCCTATTACATTTGACACCCAAGCAACATGACCATAAGTTCCTGCAGTAGACCAAGCAATAGAGCCAATCGTTGGTGTATTATCGACACGATAACCTTCACGACGAGCACGATAGCCCCATTCATTCGCATTCCCATAAGCAGCCGGAATCTCAAAACCATTGACATTACTCAAACGAAAGGCTGCAAAAGAAGTACACTGACGAGAATACATGCGCCACTTATCAATCTCCTGGCTCCCATTTTTATAATGAGCAGGATAATCATCCCCACGCGCAATCGATCCATTTCCTCCGGAATAGGCATATACACTATTACCCGCTGCTAACATCAATCCTACTACTAAAAAGGGAACAACCTTTTTAGCTGATTTTCTGAAAGAAAATCTTGTCTCTGCTACTTTAAATGGTGAAATTTTCATTCTTCCTCCTTGAAAAATAATATAAATCGAAGATTACCTTCACTTAAACTATTCGGAGAAAAAAAGAAAAAGTGAGAAAATTTCTCACTTTAGTCAAGATAATGAATCAAATTCTTTTCTGTAAGGATATCTGAATAAGTAAAGGATTCAACGAAAACATTAGCTTGTTTATCTCCTTCAACGTTTCCAAATTCAACGATAAATAGGGATGGATAAACCTCAATTAGCTTACCCAATCTATTTTTTTGGCGCTTACGACCATTCTCCAGAGTCATTTCTACGACTTGTCCCTCATGTGCCTTGATTTCTTCTTTGATTTTTTTCATCTTGGCTACATCTGTAAATGCATCTGACATCTTATGCCTCCCTCTTTGAGATACTTGAAAATTTATTATATTCTTTTTGGAAAATTAATTCCACCGTTCCACGAGCTCCACTACGGTTTTTCTCGATAATAACTTCTACCTTATTATTCGGTATGCCTTCCTCTTCTTCACCACCACGCTCATAGTAATCGTCGCGATAAAGAAAGGCTACGATATCAGCGTCCTGCTCAATAGACCCAGATTCACGAATATCAGACAAGACCGGTCTCTTATCCTGACGTTGTTCTACACCACGAGAAAGCTGACTTAGAGCGATTACTGGAACCTTCAGTTCCTTAGCTAAAATTTTCAACTGACGTGAAATTTCTGAAACCTCTTGTTGACGATTTTCTCGACCTGTTCCCGTGATAAGCTGCAAATAGTCTATTAAAATCAAACCAAGATTTCCAGTTTCTTGAGCCAGTTTACGAGAACGAGAACGAATCTCTGTAATCCGAATCCCTGGCGTATCATCGATATAGATACTTGCATTAGCTAGATTCCCTTGAGCAATGGTATATTTTTGCCACTCCTCATCAGTCAATTGACCCGTACGGATAGAATGCGATTCCACCAAACCTTCTGCCGCAAGCATACGATCCACTAGACTTTCCGCACCCATTTCGAGTGAAAAAATAGCAACTGTTTTGTCCAACTTAGTCCCAATATTCTGAGCAATATTCAATGCAAAGGCTGTCTTACCAACAGCTGGACGGGCTGCTAGGATAATCAACTCCTCCTCATGAAGTCCAGTCGTCATATGATCCAAGTCACGATAGCCTGTCGCAATACCTGTAATATCGGTCGTTTGTTGCGAGCGAGCTTCCAGATTTCCGAAGTTGATATTCAACACATCTCGAATGTTCTTAAATCCACTTCGATTTGCATTTTCGCTGACATCAATCAGGCCTTTTTCTGCCTGAGCAATGATTTCATCAGCTGGTTGCGAAGCCTCGTAAGCTTGATTGACAGACTCTGTCAACTTGGAGATTAATCGACGTAGCATGGCCTTCTCTGCAACAATCTTAGCATAATACTCCGCATTAGCAGAAGTTGGCACAGAATTGACAATCTCAACCAAGTAAGACAGGCCACCAATATTCTGTAAATCACCTTGATTATCAAGAATGGTACGAACCGTTGTTGCATCTATAGCATCGCCACGATCGGATAAGTCGACCATAGCTTGGAAAATCAAACGATGGGCATACTTAAAAAAGTCCCTAGACTCAATATATTCTCGCACAAAAACAAGCTTACTCTCGTCAATAAAGATAGCCCCTAAAACGGATTGCTCAGCTAAGATATCTTGAGGTTGTACTCGTAACTCTTCTACTTCTGCCATCAGACTTCCCTTCCTTTTACAATCTTGTCAAGAAAGTGTAAATTTACCCTTCTTTCACACGAAGATTGATTACACTTGTAATATCTTGATAGATTTTCACTGGTACATCAATCAAACCAACTGCTCGAATCGGAGCTTGTACTTGGATATGACGTTTATCAATCTTAATTCCAAATTGCTTTTGCAATTCTTCTGCAATTTTCTTATTGGTAATGGAACCAAAGGTACGACCATCTGGACCAACTTTTTCAACAAATTCTACAATAGTTTCCTCTGCTTCTAGTTGAGCTTTAATTGCTTTTGCTTCTGCAATCATCTCAGCATGAGCTTTTTCTTCAGATTTTTGTTTACCACGAAGTTCACCTACAGCTTGAGCAGTCGCTTCTTTGGCTAGATTCTTTTTGATAAGAAAGTTTTGTGCATACCCGGTTGGTACTTCCTTAATTTCGCCTTTTTTACCTTTTCCTTTGACATCTGCTAAAAAGATTACTTTCATTCTTCTTTCTCCTTTTCCTTTATTTCATTTAATACAATTTCTGTCAGTTTTTCACCTGCTTCTGACAAGGTTGAATCCTTAATTTGAGCTGCTGCCAAATTAAAGTGGCCTCCACCTCCCAGCTCTTCCATAATCCGTTGTACATTCAGCTTACTACGACTGCGAGCTGAGATAGAGATAAATCCTTGTGTATTCTTCGCAAGAACAAAACTCGCTTCAATACCTGACATAGCTAACATGGCATCTGCTGCCTTACTAATAACAACTGTATCATAACATTTCGAGTCCTTAGCCTCCGCTATTAGTACATCTGAACCTAATTTACGCCCCTGTAAAATCAGTTCATTGACCTCACGATATTCTTCAAAATCTGTTGCAGCAATCTCTTGGATAGCAATACTATCACTTCCTCTCGTTCTGAGATAGCTAGCAACATCAAATGTCCGACTAGTCACTCGTGAGGTGAAATTTTTAGTATCCAACATCATACCAGCCATTAAAACACTTGCTTGCATACGACTCAAACGATTTTTCTTAGAATTCTGGAACTGAATCAATTCCGTTACCAACTCACTGGCACTACTTGCACCACTTTCGATATAAGTAATAACCGCATTGTCTGGAAAATCCTGATCCCGTCTGTGGTGGTCAATAACAATGGTTTGAGTAAATAAATCATAAAAATCTTTTGATAGAGTTAAAGCTGTCTTTGAATGGTCTACAAGAATCAACAAAGAACGATTGGTCACCATCCCCATTGCATCCTTAACAGACAACAACTTCGTAACTCCTTCTTTTTCTAAGAATGCAACAGCTCGTTCAATATCTGGTGACATTTGATCTTCATCATAAAGAGCATAACTATTTTCTGTTACATTACTAGCAAATAACTGCATACCTACAGCAGAACCCAAAGCATCCATATCAAGATTTTTGTGACCAACTACAAAAACCTGATCTACACTTCTAATTTTATCTGAAATAGCTGTCATCATAGCGCGCGTACGTGTCCTTGTACGCTTGATTGAGGCAGCAGATCCACCACCAAAATAAACTGGATTTTTCGTTTCGTCATTCTCCTTGACAACCACTTGGTCGCCACCACGTACTTCAGCCAAGTTCAAGTTGAGCAATGCAACTTTCCCTATTTCATCATGATTTCCATCACCATAAGAAAATCCCATACTTAAGGTCAAAGGCAACTGTCTCTGTTTCGACTCTTCTCTGAAAGCATCGATAACAGAAAATTTATCATTCATCAATCCCTCAAGTACCGTGTAGTCCGTAAATAGATAAAAGCGATCCATACTTACTCGACGGGAGAACATGGCATGTTTACCAGCAAATTCTGAAACAAAATTGGCTACAAAACTATTGATATGACTGATATCAGACTCCGATGTTTCATCTTCTAAGTCATCATAGTTGTCAACGGAAACGACCCCAATCACAGGTCGACTCGTTACTAACTCAACAGTCGCTTCGTATTCTCCAGACACATCAAAGAAGTAAAGAACTCCAGACACCTTGTCCATATGAACCGAATAGCGGGTCTCACCCAAGGTAGCATAAGAACCTGGATTTCCTACCGATGCCTTGATAATTGTTTGAATTAATGCAACATCAATCTCGCCCACTTCATTAGTCAAAATCAATTCAGCATAAGGATTAAACCATTCAACTTCACCTGACGACAAGTCTAATTTAATAACTCCGACAGGCATCTGTTCTAACAAGGTTGTCAAACTTTCTTCAGCTTGGTGGTTTACATACTGGATTTGTTCTACTTCACTCTTTGAGTAGTAGTCTCTCTGATGGATGAATAATAAACTATATGAACCCAAAATAAGTAGCAAAAGAAATAGCGTTACCAGTGTATTCGTTACAAAAACAAGTTGCACAGATAGCACTCCGAACGCCACTATTCCTAATATTAAGGGGAAAATAGGACTTACATAAAATTTTTTCATTCCAAACCTCTTGGCACCCATTATACCATAATAACCACCAAAAAGCGACTTTTTAAAGGTGTAATCAGTAATTCTATCAATTATAAGAAAAAGGAGGTTTACAATTCAGTAAACCTTCCTTTATACATATTGAAATTAAGATTCTTTAACTTCTAACAAACCAATTTCGCCATCCTCACGACGATAAATCACATTGGTTGTCTGATCTTCAACATCCACATAGATAAAAAAATCATGTCCCAACAAATCCATCTGTAGAATAGCTTCTTCCAAATCCATTGGTTTTAAATCAATTTGTTTTGAACGAACCACTCTAGATTGGACAACATTTGTATCTTCCACCAAAGCATCTGTAAATAATTGACTAGTTGCTACCTTGTTTTTATTTTTACGCTCGATTTTTGTTTTATTTTTACGAATCTGACGTTCAATTTTATCGGTTACAAGGTCAATTGAACCATACATATCTTGAGACACATCTTCTGCACGAAGAGTAATTGAGCCAAGCGGAATCGTCACCTCTACTTTAGCCGTTTTTTCACGATACACCTTCAAGTTAACTCGAGCATCCAACTCTTGTTCAGCTTGAAAATACTTTTCGATCTTTTCGAGTTTAGAAACTACATAATCACGAATTGCTTCTGTTACTTCTAGGTTTTCACCACGGATACTATATTTAATCATATGAGTACCTTCTTTCTAAACATTTTTGTTTTTCTGATTTCATTATAACGCTTTCATTTTATTTTTGCAAATTTTTTCCTCATCTTACAAGGGAAAATGTTTTTACATCCTCAGCACCAGCTTCTTCCAACACCTTCTTCACACGATTTATAGTTGTTCCAGTAGTATAAATGTCATCTATAAGTAGGATTTTTTTAGGAATAGTGACTCCCCTTTTAATAAAGAAAGGAAGTTCTGTCCCCAAGCGTTCTGAACGATTTTTGGAAGAACTGGCCCGCTCTTCTCTCTTCTCTAGTAAGTCTTGAAAAGAGAACCCTGCTGCTTCAACTAAACCTTCAACCTGGTTAAACCCCCTCTCGAGCAATCTTTCAGGACTTAGGGGAATTACAACAAATTGATACTCTTTGTACTTTTTTAACTCCTCACTTAAATCTGAAGCAAAAACTTTTCTTAAAAGGAAGTCTCCATCAAACTTATACCGACTGAAAAAATCCTTCATAGCTTGATTGTAAGTAAAAATCGCTCTATGACTGACCTCAACTCCTTCTTTACACCAAAATTGACAATCTTGACACTTCGTTGACAAACCTGTTTTCATACAGTTTGAACAGTTCTCTTCTCCAATCCTCTCAAAAGTAGAATCACAATCTAAACAAAGACAAGAGACATCATTTTTCAGAAGTAAGAGACTACTAAAAGTTAAAACAGCCTTCATAGTCTGCCCACATAATAAGCACTTCATAGCCCCGCCTCCTTATTCATCTGCTGAATTTCCATAATTGCCTTCTTGATTGAAGCATTTAACCCATCATGGAAGAAAAGCAAATCTCCTGTCGGTCTATCCATGCTTCGCCCAACTCGTCCACCAATCTGAATCAAGCTAGACTTGGTAAAAAGGCGATGATTGGCCTCTACTACGAAAACATCCACACAAGGGAAGGTAACTCCACGCTCCAATATTGTCGTACTGATAAGTATTGTCAGTTCTCCATCTCGAAAAGCTTGTACCTGCTCTAATCTATCTTCTGTTACAGAAGATACAAAGCCAATTTTCTCATTTGGAAATTGCTCCTGTAAAATTTGTTTTAACTGCTCCCCTTTCTTAATTTCTGAAGCAAAAATGAGTAACGGATAAGCTGTCTTTCTCTGCTTCTCAATATAGGACTTTAACTTTGGTGACAACCGATTTTTCTCTAAACAGTGATTAAAATCCGATAACCAGACAGGTTTAGGAATAATCAACGGATTTCCATGAAATCGTCTTGGCAAGCTCAATCGTTTTAGTTCTCCTAAACGGACCTTCCTATCTAACTCATCGGTCGAAGTCGCTGTTAAAAAGATTCTCAAGCCATTCTCCTTTACACTATTCTTGACAGCATGGTAAAGCGTGGGATTGTCAACATAAGGAAAGGCATCTACTTCATCCACTATCAGCAAATCAAAAGCTTGATAAAACTTCAATAACTGATGGGTTGTCGCAACAACTAGTGGTGTTCGAAAATACGGCTCTGATTCTCCGTGTAGTAAAGATATCTCGCAAGCAAAATCATCTTGCAGGCGCTTGTACAGCTCCAAACAAACATCTATGCGAGGACTAGCCAAGCATACTGCACCACCCGCATTGATCACTTTAGCTACTACTTGATAAATCATTTCTGTCTTTCCAGCTCCTGTTACCGCATGAACTAGGGTTGGCTCCTGCTTGTCTACTGCTCGAATCAGTCCCTCTGATACCTTCTCTTGAAAAGGAGTTAATTGACCACTCCATTTAAGAACATCTTGCTTCGGAAAATCCTCCTGCGGAAAATAGTATAAAGCATGATCACTCCTGACTCGCTTCATCAGTAAACACTCCCTACAATAGTAAGTACCGATGGGCAAATACCATTCATCTAAAATAGCACTATCACAACGTTGACAGAAAAGTTTCCCTTTCTCCTTTCTCATTGCTGGAAGTTTCTCCGCCAACAGACGTTCCTCTTTAGTTAATTCATTCTCCGTAAACAACCGACCGAGATAATTTGGATTTACTTTCATACTTCTTTATTCGTAAAAACCTAGCGCTTTAAATGATTTTTTAGTACAATTAAATCATGGAATTTAGAACAATTAAAGAGGACGGTCAAGTCCAAGAAGAAATCAAAAAATCTCGCTTTATCTGCCATGCCAAGCGTGTTTATAGCGAAGAAGAGGCTCGTGACTTCATTACTGCCATCAAAAAAGAACACTACAAAGCTACGCATAACTGCTCTGCCTTCATTATTGGAGAACGTAGTGAAATCAAACGTACAAGTGATGATGGTGAGCCCAGTGGTACTGCTGGAGTTCCCATGCTTGGGGTACTAGAAAATCACAATCTTACTAATGTCTGTGTAGTCGTGACACGCTACTTTGGTGGCATTAAACTAGGCGCTGGAGGATTGATTCGTGCTTACGCTGGCAGTGTTGCCTTAGCTGTCAAAGAAATTGGCATCATTGAAATAAAGGAACAAGCTGGCATTGCTATTCAAATGTCTTACGCTCAGTACCAAGAGTATAGTAACTTTCTTAAGGAACATGATCTAATGGAACTTGAGACAAACTTTACAGATCAAGTCGATACGATGATTTATGTTGATAAAGAAGAAAAAGAAAATATTAAAGCTGCACTGGTAGAATTTTTTCATGGAAAAGTTACCTTAACTGATCAAGGTTTACGAGAAGTTGAAGTTCCTGTAAACTTAGTGTAAATAATAGATAATACAGTGTTTCACTGACATTCTCACCGCTACTTTAATTAGCAAAATAAAAAGATGCTTGCCCAAACCTACTAGAAAATGAAGCAATTCAAAAAGAAAACAGATATCGTTCCACTTTACACCTATTTACTAGAATTAGCTTATCACAATCGCTAAAAAATTAATGGCTTAGACCTGTGATATAAAAAAATCCTATCACTTCGATAGGATTTCTATATTTTACAAATGGTATAGATAGCGTTATACTAGAGATATCTTATACAAAGAGGTATTCATATGTCTATTTATAACAACATTACTGAACTAATCGGTCAAACTCCGATTGTTAAACTCAACAACATTGTGCCAGAAGGTGCTGCAGATGTCTATGTAAAACTTGAAGCATTTAACCCTGGTTCTTCTGTAAAAGACCGTATTGCTCTTAGCATGATTGAAAGAGCTGAACAAGACGGTATTTTGAAACCAGGTTCTACAATTGTTGAAGCAACAAGTGGAAACACTGGTATTGGACTTTCATGGGTAGGTGCTGCTAAAGGGTATAAAGTCGTCATCGTTATGCCTGAAACTATGAGTGTAGAACGACGTAAGATTATCCAAGCTTATGGTGCTGAACTCGTCCTAAGTCCTGGTAGTGAGGGAATGAAAGGCGCTATTGCTAAAGCTCAAGAAATCGCTGCTGAACGTGATGGTTTCCTTCCTCTTCAATTTGACAACCCAGCAAATCCAGAAGTACACGAAAGAACAACAGGAGCTGAAATACTAGCTGCTTTCGGTAAAGATGGACTAGATGCCTTTGTTGCTGGAGTGGGTACCGGTGGAACGATTTCTGGTGTTTCTCATGCACTCAAATCAGCAAATTCTAACATTCAAGTTTTTGCAGTAGAGGCAGACGAATCTGCTATTCTATCTGGTGAAAAACCTGGACCACACAAAATTCAAGGTATCTCAGCTGGATTTATTCCTGATACACTTGATACAAATGCCTATGATGGTATTGTTCGTGTAACATCAGACGATGCACTAGCACTCGGCCGTGAGATTGGTGGAAAAGAAGGATTCCTTGTAGGGATTTCTTCAGCTGCAGCTATCTACGGAGC